>JBFLKV010000242.1:0-4439 GCA_040883365.1 Eubacteriales bacterium | reverse complement strand
CTAAAAAATCATCAATACCAGCCTCTACTGTAACCGTACTTGCAACCTCCAGCACCTGTAAGTTTACCATCGTCCCCATGTAAGCAGTATCGTCCGAATTAAGCTGGCCGTGTACATCCGTACCGATACGCAGTTCGGTCACATCCGATGCGCTGTTTATGCCATCAAGGGCTTCAACCCTGGCTTGTAGACCGCCTGCTGTGATGTCCGTATCGGTGAGCGTCACAACCCCACTCACATTACTATCCGCAAATGCGGCTGTTGGCAACAAAACAACCAACAAGACAATGCTTAGTATCAGCGTCCAATAAAATCTCTTTTTCATTTCCCCGTACCTTTCGCTTTAATAATTTTTTAAACTTAATTCTTACAAAAACCGCGCCCTACTCTTCAGAGCAACGCTTTCATATATATACTCTTCAAATTACCTCCAATTCTAGCATGTGTAATATTTCAATTCATCTAACTAAAGTTATATTTTTTATATATCATGGCCAAAAACCGCAAGGCACATCACTTAAGAAACCAACTTTTGGGTTGAATTCCTTTTTTAACTTGCTATTAGGTTTTGCCCTGCATATGCAAAACATGGTAAAATAATAGTAATAGTTAGACAAACGCGAAACTGCTCTAAAAACATGGTAGAATAGAATCTTAAAGCTGTCGGAAAAGATGAACCGGAATGCGCAAACTGCTATAGGAAAAGGCATGAAAACATCACAGGAAAAAGACCTTAATATCAACCCTTTTAATCAATATATGTTTATTGGAAGAGAAGGTGAAGTCAGTCTTTTTAGCCAGCAATTTGATGAGCTTTTAAAAGGGACGCCCGGTTTAATTACGGTGGCCGGTGATGCCGGCATCGGGAAAACATATTTGGTTGAACGGGCCATCAGGCAACTGCCGCCGAATACCTTTCTCTTTGGCAAAAGCCAGCACTCTCACAGCGGTTCATTTACTTCGTTTTCACAAATCCTAAATCAAATAGCCAATCACATTTTGACATTACCAAACGCGTCGATGCATAGTTTGTCTCAAGAGCTTAAGCGCAAAGTGGGCGATGATTTGGCATTGCTTGCGTCCATCAGCCCCGGCATATCAAAACTGTTTGACACATCAGCGTCTAAAAAAATCGAAGATTTCGGCAGGCGCATCTATCGCGTAAAAAATGCTGTCTTCCGGTTTTTCCAATGCGCTTCTCGCACCTTTTTCCCCATGGTGATCTATCTAGACGATGTCCAATGGGCCGATCCGTTCAGTCTTGATATCATTAATACGCTGGTCACCAAACGAGACTTGCTGAACGTCCTTTTGGTGGTTTCTTTTCGTTTGGATGATCATACGCCAGAGATGAAAAAACTGTCCGACACCTTGAAGGATGAGTCTTGCTATATTCATCTTAAAAAAGTTGATTTGGCATATGTGCAGGCGTATGTGCAGGCGGTTATGGGCCAAAAGATAAAGGGCGAAAAACAGATTGTCTCACACCTGTATCGTTTGTCTGCCGGGAATCCTTTTTATATCAAGGAGATTCTAAGAATTTGGTTCGAGACAGGCGTTATTGCCTATTCGGAAAACAAAGAAAGTCTTGGGGTCAGCAGCAAGCTTTTCAGCAACTATACTTTAAGCGACAGCATCGAGGCACTTTTGATTGAACGCATCCACGAGCTGGAGCAGAGCGAAAACCAACTGCTCGATCTTCTGGCATGTCTTGGTGGAAAAACAAACTTTTTAGTGCTGCAAGCGGTTTTGGACGCGCCGGCATCTGCGGTGGAAAAACAAATGGAACAGTTGGCGGGCGCAGGGGTTATTTTTATTAGCGACGTCGATCAGAAGAACAAGGAAATCTGTTTTTCTCACGACATTATCTATCGTTTGATTGACACCCAAATGGCGCCCGATCAAAAGCAGGCGATTAACTACCGTATCGCAAAAACCGCCATGGCAAAGGCGCTTCCTATTGAAAACAAAGAAGTGTTTATCGCCATCTGCTTGCTCCAGCTATCCAAAGCGAAAATTCAATCCGAAGCCGATCTTTGGATGAATACGCTGCTCATCGCGGGGATGCACGAAAAGAAGACGGCCTCTATGGAAAACGCACTTGCGATTTTCGAGTTTGGAATGGGTCTGATACCCTTTTGCAGGCAGTTAACACGCGAATATATCGTTTCGCTCAATTTGGAATACGCCGAGATTCTTTGTTTATATCGGCGCTACCAAGAAAGCGAAGGCATTATCAAAGCTTTACTGGATGATGTTTCGAATAAAGAATACCTGATCAAAATCAAAAGAAAAAAGCTGTACATCCATCATTACAAACGCGAGCATAAGGAAACCATCAAGGTCGGCGCTGAATTAGTCAACGCGCTTGGCGTCAAGTTTAATCGACGACGCATTCTAATTGATTATATCAAATTCACAAGTTTTTATACGGCCAAAAGAATAAAGGCCATACCCCTGACGTCCGACGTAAAGGACGAACGCATTAGCGAAATCATTGACACACTCATCATCATGAACTCCAGTGCCGCTGTGAATAATGACAGCATCCGCGCATCAATCGCCCTAACCACAGCGTTGGTCGCCGCGAAAGACCCGGGTTCTTCCAATGCGTTGATGGGATATGCGTCTTGCGCATATGTATTGCTGTTTCAGTCAAAACAGCCCGAGAAGACAAAAGCCTTGATTGATGCGATCAATACGATGATTGAACAGACCGAGGACAGCACGTCCAAGCCAACCGTCTATTTTGTTTTGGGTGCTTTCTTGAGCCATTGGACACACCCACTCATTGAATCTGTGCAGCACCTTCAAAAAGGAATAATGTTCAGCGAGCAGTTAGGGGATTTTCCGTTTTTAGGGTTTTGCAACACCATAATGCCGGACACGCTGGAAGTGATGGGGACTTCGCTAACCTATATTTCAGAGTTTATAAAAAAGAGTCGCGAAGCTTACTCGGATGTTGGGGAGTACATAACAACCTATTGCTTCGAGGTATACGAAGCGCATATTGCGGCGCTTAGCACCGGCAAACAGAGCAAAGAGGAAAGCGGCATTAAAGAAAAATACGCCATACTAACGCCGAGTGAAAGCTATATTGAGGAAGTTCTGCTATTGCAGCGGTTATTTCTTTTTGGCGATATGAAACGCGCCTATCCGCTTGCAAAAATCATATCCGCAAAAATTAAGTATTCGGAGACCTACCTTTTCCGTATGGATATCCTGCTCTTTACCATATGCACACTCGCGGCGGTTTACTCGGGGCTTGATAGAAAAGAGCAGAAAAAATCAATCGGTATCTGCAAACGGTTCTTACGTGAATTAAAGTCCGTTTCATACTATCAGCCCGATAATTTTTACAGTTATTATGCGTTGGCCGAGGCAGAATACAGGACCCATATATTAAAAGATATAAACACCATCGACTGTTATAATAGGGCGATAAAAAGCGCAAGACAAAACAAGAATATCAAATTAGAAGCGCTTGGGAACCTTTTGGCGGCCAAGCTCCAGCAGGATAATGACGTATTGGCCGCGTTTTACGCAAAAGAAGCCGTGCGTTTATACCACAGCTGGGGGGCCGATGCGCTGGCTGACAAGCTGGCCGAGGAATTTCAGGTTGAAGCGCGGGAAGTCGCTGCGGATAATCCGGCTTACGCGATGTCCGAAAGCAGGAAAATCCCAATAGAAGTATTTGCTCATCGGGTTGAGAAAATGGGTGAAACCACAACAGTATCACGATTTTTTGACATGATGATAAAGAACGGGTATGCAAACTACTGTGCTGTTCTTGTGGAAAAGGAAGAGGAGCTTTTCTTGAAATACGAACGGAGCGAGGGCAATGCCTTCATGCCGCACAAGCGTCCGATCAATATCAACCATCTTCCGAATTTCCCGCATAAGATGTTGCGATATGTTGAGCGAACCTCAGAGGAAGTAGTGCTTGAAGCCACTTCGGATGATTCTTTGTTTGGAAGCGACACGTATATTAGGGAAAACCCCAATCTGAACTTGGCCTGTTTTCCTTTGAAGCATCAGCGGGTTTTCTTTGGTGCCATCTATCTTACGCGGCCGGAAAAGGCCTTCGGTGAGCAGGAATGCGTTTATATCAAAGGCTTAATCCAAGCCATTTCAAATAAAATTGGAGATGCAAAACCTGAACGTCCCCAAAAGCCCTCAGCAGGCTGTAATTCTGAAATCACAAAACGAGAGATTGAAATACTGAGGCTGGTCAAGCAGGGACTCTCAAACGATGAAATCAGCCAGAAACTAAGCATCACCTTGGGAACCACAAAAATTCATATGTATAATATCTTACGCAAATTAAACGCTGATAATCGGGTGAAAGCCATTATTGTCGCAGAGGAGCAAAATATCCTTTAATCGCGCAAAGCAAAACCCGATTGCAGGTTTCTCCCAAAGAAATTATCGTATCGACT
>JBFLKV010000241.1:0-3596 GCA_040883365.1 Eubacteriales bacterium | reverse complement strand
GCTGTGATATGCAGCGGATCGCTCACCGCAATACCAATACGTTTTTCGCCCACATCGAGCGCTAATAATCGATTCAATCATTTCTCCTTTTATATCACTTTAATCGCCAGTTCCTTGCATCCCGCGGCACAATAGGAACACAGCACACACAGGTTCTCTTCAACCGTTACTTTTCCATCCTTAATCGATAGTGCTCCTTGCTGGCACCGCGCAACGCATGTGCCACAATGCGTACACCAATCATGATGAATGAATAATTTTCGTTTCTGCTGTGCCGTCTTTGCTTCTTGCTCTGCCGAAGGGTTTCGGCCTTCAAACAGTGCCACATTATAATCCAATTCATCCGTGTTTTGCATGCCGACTGCCACAGCACTCATGCCCGGAAGATTCAAAACATAATTCATGGCGTCTTCTCGCTGGCCGATTAAATGACCACCGCCCAACGCCTTCATACCATAAACACCAATGCCTTTATGATGCGCATTCAATATAGCGGCTTCCATCTCTTCGCGCGTGCCATCCACGATGCCAAACCCATTTTTGTTGCAGATGGCATGGATGACGTCGATACCGCCAAATTCGATGGCGGCCGTAACTCCCGCCACATAATGGGTGGAGATGCCAAACGCTTTAATGACGCCTTCCTGTTTCTTTTTCAAAAAAAAATCGATCGCTTCCCGATGCCCCTTCAAAGTGAGCGCACTCTCTTGTTCGTGCAAAAGGAATAAATCGATGTTTTCCCGCTTTAAGCCTGTTAGCGCTTTGTCTAAGCTGTTTTGCGCCGTTTTTGTATCATACGCATAGCATTTGGTCGCAATCACCGCTTCAGGGCGATTTTCAAACGCCTGTGCCAGGATATCATAATTGTCATACAGTTCAGCTGTATCAAAAAAATTAATCCCGCTATCAAGCGCTTCTATAAGCAGCTTTGCGCCAGCGCCAACACCCAAATTCTTTTGTAGGGGTGATAGCGTCAGCGTTCCAAAGCATAGTCTGCTCACTTTAATGCCGGTATTGCCTAGGTTTAGATACTCCAAAAGTGATTACTTCCCAAGTTCCTCAATATACTGCCCAATAAACTCTTCTAAAAGTTCATCTCGTTCGATGCGTTTGATAACCGAACGTGCATTTTTATGACTGGTGATGTAGGTAGGGTCTCCGGAAATAATATATCCGACCAACTGATTAATCGGGTCATATCCCTTTTCTTCCATAGCCTCACATACCTGCCAAATTATCTCCCTGGCCGGATTAGTTGCTTCATCTTTGTCCATTGTGAATTTCATCGTATCGTCGATTTTAACCACGTCTGAGACACCTCCTTTTTTTAATTTGTTAACCTTATGGAAAGTATATACGACACATATTATGATTTCAAACAATTTTACAGAAATTATAAATATTTAATACTTTAAACATATTCTTAACAGTTGCATATACTAATCTTTTTTTTCAAAAGCTTCAATGGCACCCAAGATGCCATCCACTGCCAAAAGCGAACAATGAATTTTGGGGTCGGGCAGACCGCCCAGCTTTTCTACCACATCATTTTTCGTCAGCTTTTTTGCTTCATCCACTGTCAGTCCTTTTACCATTTCAGTTGCGATGCTGGATGACGCAATCGCCGCCGCGCACCCGTATGTTTGAAATTTAATATCTTCAATCACTTCATCCTTAACTTTGATAAACACCTTCATGGTATCGCCGCATTCCTGGCTTCCCACTTCCGCCATACTGGATGCATCGTTCATTTCGCCCACATTACGCGGGTGCTGGAAATGATCCATAACAACATCGTTATACATGCTTTCCCTCCATATATTTAAACTTTTAGAGTAATCATTCTAAGACGATTCATGGTTTCTTTTAGTGCCGTCACCACATCATCAATATCCTTTTCGGTCGTTCTTTCGCCGAGCGTCAGTCGAGCCGAACCGTTGATCCATCGAAATTCCATCCCCAATGCTTTGAGTACATAGGAAGGCCCTGTGCAGGCCGATGTACAAGCCGAACCCGTCGAACAGGAAAAGCCCATCAAGTCGAGATTAATCAGTATCGCTTCACCATCAACGTTTTTAAACGAAAAGTTGACATTGTTCGGCAAGCGGTTCTCATAAGATCCATTGAGCATTGACTCAGGGATTTCACTTAGGACTGAATCAATTAGCTTATCGCGCAATCCAGTCAAGCGCTTGTTTTCCTCGTCCATATTGGCTTTCACCAGTTCAAACGCTTTGGCCAAGCCCACAATACCCGCGATGTTTTCAGTGCCCGCGCGTCGATTTCTTTCCTGTGCACCGCCATGAATCAGGCTGTCGATCACAACACCCTCTTTGATATAGAGCGCCCCCACCCCATTCGGGGCATACAGCTTATGCCCGCTGATGCTTAATAGGTCAATATTGCTTTGGCTTAAATCGATGGGGATTTGCCCAACCGCCTGCACCGCGTCGGTATGAAAAAGCACACCTTTTGCATGTGCAATATCCGCTGCCTTTTCAATCGGCTGAATCGTACCGATTTCATTATTGGCGTACATGATGCTAACCAGAACGGTATCTTCACGAATCGCGTCTTGCAATTCTTCCAAGTCAATGACACCATATTTGTCTACGCCGAGTTCAGTGATTTCGAACCCGAACTTCTCCAAATAGTGACAAGCTTCCAACACGGCATGATGTTCTATCTTGGTTGTAATGATATGCTTGCCCTTATCTATATTAGCAAAAGCCGCGCCTTTGATGGCCCAGTTATCGCTCTCGGATCCGCCCGATGTAAAAAAAACTTCGGTCGGCTTGGCACCCAAAGATTGCGCCACCGTTTTTCTTGCGGATTCCAACGCTTTTTTCGCTTCTCTGCCTTCTTTATAAATCGACGATCCATTGCCAAAGTTTTCAGAAAAATAAGGCATCATCGCTTCCAAAACTTCAGGCTTTATGTATGTCGTAGCTGCATGGTCTAAATAAATTCTATTCAACTTCTCTAACTCCCACAGTTTTCAGTTAGGTTCCGATTCTTTTTATAATCGCTTAGCATATCGGCCAGCGACATTTCGTCCACCAGCCGGTTAATGCCATCATAAATTGTTTTCCACATGTTGTGCGTCGTGCAACTGTCCGTTTTATTGCAAACTTCGTTCTCGTCAACCACGCACTCAGAGGGTGCCAACGGGCCTTCCAACGCACGCAAAATCTGCCCGACCGAAATATCGACCGGTGCTGCCGCCAGACGGTATCCGCCCTTTTGACCGCGTACACTCTCAATCAGTTTTGCTGTTTTGAGTTTGCTGAACAGTTGTTCCAAATATTGCTCGGATATGCCTTGCTCATTAGCGATATATTTAATGCTTGTCAGCGTGTCCTGTTCATAACGCTTGGCCAGCACAAACATTGCTCTTACGCCATATCTACCTTTTGTTGAGATAATCAATCTTTGCATCTCCCCTATAATTCATACTAAATTACTCAGTTTTACGATTGCAGTTTAGCACAAAAAAAATAAACTTGTCAATATCAACACAGAAAGTTTTTATTCACCAATATAAAAGTTCAATTATTACTATTTCTTATTTACTCCAGCCGCCGCTTAGACCGCAT
>JBFLKV010000240.1:0-3524 GCA_040883365.1 Eubacteriales bacterium | reverse complement strand
TCAATCGCTGTTCCAAATCTGTTATCGTTATATCGTCCAACATCACATTTTCACCTTCTCTGAAAGCATAGGCTGTGATGAACAGTGCTTCCCCTAATTCTTTTCCTTCGGTCGCCGTTAAAACATCGCTTCCGGTTAAAAGCGCGGTCACGTTGACGCCGCCGCCAAAAAAGTTATTTTTTGCGCAAATGACTTTGATATCTGTCCCAAAACGCTGATTTATCGCTTGCGCGTATTCCTTTACATATCGATACGATGCTTCTCCGCTGATAATGGAACAATGCGCAAATCTAGGCTCAGCTTGCTTTGTTTTGTTCATGGCCATCCAAAATTCATCATCAAATTTTGTCACCAGCCCCACACCGTTCTCAATCTGCGGATAGCCATCATAATAGTCTCTTTTAGGCATGGCTCTCTTTGCTTTGATAAACATCTCGTCCGAAGCATAAACAAAACCTGTGCCAAATTCTTTTCGACATTCTTCTTGCCATTGGCTAATTCGGTCAATCAAAAAAGCGGCTTTTTCCTCAGTAACCTCAGAAAGTTCAACCAATCCCTCACGGTGTGCTGTAAGTCCCAACGGAATCACCGAAACGGACTGCACTTTGGGATATAGTGATTTTAAAAATCGATAGCTTTCTTTCAAATAGTCGCCATCGTTCACGCCGGGCACCAGCACAATCTGAGCATGCATATTCACACCAAAACGTGCCAGTTTTCGTAATAACGGTTTAATGGGTCGAATTTTTTCTCGTCCCAACATCTGCCTGCGCAACTGTTCATCCACAGTATGCACCGAAACATAGAGATTTGATATCTTTCTTCGTTTAATGCGTTTAAGGTCCGTTCTGCTTAAAAACGAAAGTGTGACATAATTGCCGAAAATCAACGAATATCGCCAATCTTCATCCTTATGATATAGGCTTTTTCGCATACCTTTGGGTAGCTGATCGACAAAACAAAAGATGCATCGATTCCCACAATGTCGCGAACGGCCAAGAATATCTTCTTTAAAGGTAATGCCCAGATTCTCTTCGGGTAATTTTTGAATTTTGACTTTAACTGTTTCGCCCTTTTCGTTGATATATCCAATCGAAAAACGCTGTTTTGACACAAAAAAATAAAAGTCTATGATATCAACAAAAGGTTGATTATTAAAGTCGACAATCTCATCGCCGGGCATAATGCCTACCTCTTCGGCAATGCTATTTGGATCGACTGTTTTAACGATATATCCCATAACTAAAAGAAATTATATAGTATTTCTAACTATTCCTCAAATAAATCAAATTTTATTCTCACTTTTTTCACAAAAAAACCAGCAGAGACGTGTTTTATGCTTGATAATCCCCATATTTATGCTTATTCTTGGATCTCTTATATTTTGTACGTTTATAAGTCAGTAAACGATACGTAATCAGCAAAATCAACGCCGACGGGAAAATCATCCACCACCAGGCCGGTGTTGTACCAGAGTTTAAGTCCGTGGGTGGTGCAATGGATACGTTCGGATCTTCTTCCTGGAATGTCAAATAGTCCGTGGCATAGTCCAGCATATCATAGGCCGCCATCAAATTGCATCGGAGCAAAATTCGGTCTCCATATTGGTAGATGACTTTGCCGTAAACCTCACCTTTCAAAATCGGTGCCCGTAAGTCAGCATCCAAATCGACCATGGCCTGAATATCATTAGCATTTTCTCTTAAAGAAGAAATATACGCATTTGTCGCTGTAAAAAAAGTATCCACTTCAATCTCTGGAATAAATTCCATAAACCCACCGTTTGCATCATCTGCGGTAGCATTGGTGATAGCTTCTCTGACCACTTGGGTTCCTAAAACCTCTGAAAGATCGACTTGTGCATAATTCTCATATCCAAAAGAGAAAAGGTCGTTGGCCAGCGCAAATCGGTCATTCGTGCTTTCATGATCAAAAATAAGCGCGATTAAATCTTGGCCGTTTTTTGACGTCGATGCGACCAAACAGTACCCAGCCTGTGATGTATAACCCGTTTTCATACCCGTGGCATACTCATTGTACCATTTAGCATATGAATTAACATCGCTTCGAATCAGTCGGTTCGAGTTGTCCAGAACTTCTTTCTCCGTAGCCATATTGGTATCTTCTGGTTGATAAACTTTTGTGCCGACAATACTCATGAAATCCGGGTTGTTATAGGTAGCCATGGCCAGCTTTGCCATGTCCTCGGCCGTAGTAAAATGATTATCGTCATGCGCGCCATGCGGATTAGCAAAATGCGTGTTTGACATGCCAAGCGCTTCCGCTTTTTCATTCATCATATCGGAAAAACCATCAATCGATCCACCGATATAGACCGCAAGAGCAGCGGCTGCGTCATTACCCGAAACAAGCATCATACCATAGATTAAATCCCGAACTGACACAATCTCGCCCGGTTTTAATCCCATGACCGAATACTCGCTGGAGAAAACTACTTCTTGGCCAACCGTCACCATATCGCTCATTTCAGATTGCTCTAAAACGATAAGGCAAGTCATGATTTTGGTGGTTGATGCAGGATAGATGCTTTGTTCAGCATTTTTTTGATACATAACAAGGCCGGTTCTCGCATCGATTAACATAACGGCGGTCGCATCGACCTTTCCTTCGTTAAAAATCGGTGTTTGATCCAGCAAAGTGTCTGTGTCTTCGGTAGACGTGTCCGCTGAGGTTTCAGGCTCGGCAAACGCAAATATCGGTATACACAGGATTAATATCAGCACCAAAAGTGTTCTAAAAATACGTCTCAAATTTAAGCTCACCTATCATTTTTTTACACGAAATTTAGTATAACAAAAAGAAAAACGGTTGTATACAGTTTATAATAGCTATTTACGAAAAGTCAACGATTATACCATATATTGCCATATGTTTATATAGAAAACGGTCTAATGCAATAGCGCACTAGACCGATATTTTCTTACATACCTTCTTGATATACGGCCATTGGTTTAAGAGCGATTTTATTCGCTCTTAAAACCGGCCGAACAAAGAAGTTTATCATTAGCAAGCGACGTAACCCGGGCCTAGCCCGCATCGCAGTTGCCAAGGAGCAATTAATAGGTGGTTAAATATTTGTCAAGTTCCCAAGGATGTACAGCTGTTCTGAAGTCATCCCATTCTTTCATCTTATAGTTGTAATAAGCTTCGAAGATATGGTCACCCAAAACGTCCTTAACCAAAGCGTTGGATTTGAATGCCTGCAATGCATCATACAGGTTGCCAGGCAAGCTGCTTACGCCAATTTCAGTCATTTCAGCTTCGCTCATCGCAAAGATGTTTCTGTTAACCGGCGCAGGTGCTTTTATACCGTTTTTAACACCGTCTAAACCAGCAGACAGCATCAAAGCGATTGCCAAATAAGGATTCGCGGTCGGGTCGGGACATCTCAGCTCAACACGTGTACCAGCGCCTCTGGCAGCCGGGATTCTGATGATCGCAGATCTGTTCTTTGCGGACCATGCCAAGTATGAAGGCGCTTCATAACCCGGAACCAAACGTTT
>JBFLKV010000239.1:0-4471 GCA_040883365.1 Eubacteriales bacterium | reverse complement strand
TTAATAAAATCCATCATTTCTCCTTAAAAAAACAAAAAGCCTCACCCACAAAGGGCGAGGATAACCACGCGGTACCACCTTAATTCGCAAATTCAAATCATCACGATTTACTATTTGCCTCAGTTCGCGCTCCGTTAACGCCGGAAACCCACGGAAAAGGCTGGCTTAATGCTCACCTCAACAGCTCCTTTTGCGACCTATATCAAGCTTTTTCTGCCCCTAAAGCGCTTTCAGCCAACGGCGCTTTTCTCTTGTTTTCGGCAAATCGCTATGATACTCCTCAAAAATCATCGCTTTTCTTTATTGAAAATCATTATAAGCGGATTTAACTTATCCGTCAATTGGTTTTTGGTTCGGCTTCCTTGTCGCCATCACTTTTTTTCCGAAAAAAATAGATATAAACATATTGCACCAAAGAGATTAGTGTTGCCGTAATTGCAACCATCATCACATAATAATAGGCGCGATGATAAAAGAAGCTTAAAAAGGCAAGTCCGATAGAAACATGCGTCAACAAAGCCGAACTCTTGCCCGACCAGTTGGCTTGAACCACCACATCTCTTCTGTATAGATGAATGGCACCAATAATCATCAAAAGTTCTTTGGCCAAAATAATCAACAACATGGCAAGCGTATAAAGCCCCATCACGGTGAACGTAATCACCATGGCCATAATCATCACCTTGTCTGCTAAGGGGTCCAACAATTTGCCTTCATCTGAAACCAGATTGAACTTGCGTGCAATATACCCGTCCAGCACATCGGTCGCGCAGGCTGACATATAGATGATGAATCCCAGAATAAAGCGGTGCTTTACGGCACACAAAACTGCAAACGGCACCATAATAAACCGCAATAAAGTCAGCAAATTTGGAACATTGAATAATACTTTGGTTCGCATCGGTTTTAACCCTAAAAGCTGTAGCATATTAAACTATTATATCGTGTTAGACGCTTTTTTCAACACTATTTTAGTTTTTTATGCGTAAGTTTTTTGTATCAATTGCAAAAATAGCCCAGTTTAAGGGATAAAAACTCTTTTTATTTAAGATTTTTTTTCTGTGTTTTCTATTATCCTTGTGTTAAAATGGCAACTGGAGTTTAAAAAAGGAATGAAGTCTATGAAAATATTATCGGTTGCCAATCTTTCAAAATCTTTTAACAATCCTCTTTTTGAGGGTGCGACGTTTGACGTGGACAGCCATGACCGTATTGGCCTTGTGGGTGCAAATGGGACAGGAAAAACGACCCTCTTTAAAATACTACTCGGTCAAATCAAGGCGTCCAGCGGTGACCTGTTTTTGAACAAAAATACCACGCTGGGTTATATGGAGCAGCACCTCGATATTTCGGATACACGCTCGGTTCTGAATGAGGCATTAAGCGTGTTTTCTCCGCTGATGAAAATAGCACAAGAGCTTGAACAAATCCATCAAGATATCGATATGAAAAACGATGATTTGGATGCACTGGTGCTTCGTCAACATACCCTGACGGAAGCGTATGAAGCGCAAGGCGGCCTGACTTACAAAAGCCGAACCCGTGCTATGCTGATCGGTCTTGGATTTACTGAAAACGATCTGGCTAAAAATGCGGCTTCCTTAAGCGGCGGCGAAAAAACAAAAATCAGTCTTGCAAAAATGCTTTTGACCAATGCCAGCCTTATTCTTTTGGACGAGCCGACCAACCATCTGGATATATCCTCTGTTGAGTGGTTAGAAGGTTTTCTTTCCGCGTACAGCGGTGCTTTTATCGTCATATCCCATGACCGTCGTTTTCTTGATAATGTTTGTAATCGGATATTTGATATTGCACATGGACGGCTGAGAACCTATGATGGCAATTATAGTGCGTACGTCACGCAAAAAAGACTTAATGAAGAGCAAATTGCGCGGGACAACAAAAATATCCAACGGGAAATTGACCGCGTCAACGGTATTATCGAACAACAATTGCGTTGGAACCGTGAACGTAACATAAGAACAGCTAAATCGAAGCAACATATCGTAGATAAGCTAGAAGAACAACTGCAAGCCGAAAGTAAACAAAATAAACAGATGAGTTTATCTTTTAATGCCGATATTTCAGGCGGAAAGGACGTCGTCATCGCCAGCGGTGTCGGCAAGTCGTTTGGCGAACAGGTGCTTTTCAAAGACGCCGATTTTCATATTCGTCGGGGTGAACGCGTGTTCCTGCTCGGTGCTAACGGCAGCGGTAAAACGACTTTGTTTAGAATCCTACAAGGCACTGTCCAGCCTGATGTTGGAGAAGTCAAGATGGGCATCAACGTCTTCCCCGCTTATTTTGACCAAACGCAGTCCAATCTTGATGTCGGCAAAACGGTGCTAGAGAGTGTGCACGACCAATATCCAAACCTAACCGAAACCGATGTACGGAAGCTTCTGGGGGCATTTTTGTTCGTGCAAGACAATGTATTTAAAATGGTGGGTGACCTATCCGGCGGAGAAAGAGCGCGTCTATCGCTATTGATACTGATGCTCTCCAAAGCCAATTTCTTGCTTTTGGACGAACCGACCAACCATCTGGACATCGATGCCAAAGAAGCATTGCAGCGTGCGCTATCCGACTATCCCGGCACCATGCTGGTTATCTCGCATGACCGCTATCTTATCAATCAAATGGCGGATCGCATACTCTATATCGAAAATGAAAAACTAACCGAGTATCTTGGTAATTATGATTTTTATTTGGAAAAGCGCCAGCTTGCCAAAGCTGAGAATACGCAAAGCACAGCCAAGAGCGCATCAACCAATGATTATCAGCAGAAGAAATCGCGACAATCGAGCATCAATAAACTAAAAGGCAAAATCAAACGTACTGAGGAATCGATACTGAATGAAGAGAATAATATCCACGGGCTCGAAACCAAAATGGCTGATCCGGATATCGCAAACGATTATGAAAAGGCGCTTGAATTCAGTCAACAGGTCGAGCAACTAAAAAAAGAACTTGATCAAAAATATGAGGCACTGCATGCATTAGAGATAGAACTAAGTGAGCTTGAGAACTAAAAAAATCCCCCGATTAAATCGAGGGATTTTTGATTGTATTATGAAATATTCACGGACAAGACTTCGGTGACGCCCTTTTCTTCCATCGCAAGTCCATAGAGCACATCTGCAATGGCCATCGTCGGTTTACGGTGCGTGATGACGATAAACTGTGTGGTATTGTTAAACCGCTGAAGAAACTCAGCAAACTTATTGACATTGGCATCGTCCAACGCCGCATCGATTTCATCCAGGATGCAGAGCGGTGACGGGTTGATCTTTAATAGCGCAAATAACAGTGCAATAGCGGTCAATGCCTTTTCTCCGCCTGACAGCAACATGATGTTCTGCAAGTGCTTGCCCGGAGGTTCAGCCACAATCTGAATGCCGGACTCCATGATGTTGGTCTTGTCTTCCAAAACCAAATTAACATGTCCGCCGCCAAAGAGTTCTTTGAAAACTTCCTTGAAATTCTTGCTGATTTCTTTGAATTTTTCCTCAAAGCTTTCTTTCATTTTGTCCATCAAGCCACTGATGACTTTTTCAAGATCATCACTGGCTTTATCTAAATCGTCTTTTTGTGTGTTTAGATCATTATATCTCGTGGTCAGATTCTCATAATCCTCAATTGCATGTGGGTTCACATCGCCCATACTGCGAATTTTTGCTTTGATCTTGTCAATCTCTTTGTTCGCTTCGCTCAGTACGATTTCCTCTTTGAATTTCAGCGCGTTAACATACGTCAGCTGATATTTATCCCAAATGGTGTTTTGGCTAAACTCAAAATTGCTCTCTATTTTTGCAATATTCAGCTCAGCTTTATGCTTTTTCTCAGAAAGATTGGCAAGCCCCGTATGCAATTGCTCTTTCTCATCCAGTTTGGCACGCACCTGTCCTCGCAAATCTTGTCGCATCATCAGTGAGTTATTCACCTTTTCCTGCAAGGCTTTGGACTCCAACCGTTTGGCTTCCATCTGCTTTGCTAAGGATTCTTCGCCCGTTTCATTGTCGGCAATACCTGTTTTGCACGCTTCAATCTGGTTGATGCGTTTGTCAATCATGCCTTTTGCATAAAGCACTTCTTTTTCAAGACGTTTAAGTTCGCTGCGTTTCGCATCCTGCTCTTTTTTGCGCTCGGCATGGCTGATTTTTTCTTTGGATAACGCTTCTTTCAGCGTTTCAATCTCTTCGTTGAGTGCGGCGAATTTTTCTTCCAGCTGTTTGATTTTTTCGTTGGTCTCGTCGCCCGTTCCGGTCAAAAGTACTTCTTTGTCCATCAGCTCGGAGGCTTTATATTCGCTTGATTCAAGTTCTTTTGTAAGCAAATCTTGTTCTACAGATAGTGTATCGGCCGCCACCTGATGCGAACTTCTTTTGTCTTTCAGCGCACTTAGTTTTTCGGCCGCCGCTGTCATCGTCAGCTCGGCTTTTCTCTGTCGGCTGTCCAGCGTTTCCTTCTC
>JBFLKV010000238.1:0-5885 GCA_040883365.1 Eubacteriales bacterium | reverse complement strand
TTTGCTTTTGGATGTGGAAGGAGTTGCGGCGGCGGCAGATATCATGTTTCTTTTAATCTTCCTGCTGATTAATATTTCGGTAATTAAGATTCGAAGAGAGATGAGCGATGAACTGCAATATGGGTTTATGATGCCGTTTTTCCCGGCGATACCGATTATCGCGCTGGTGCTCCAACTGCTTTTGGCCATCAATCTGTTTGAGATGAGCATGATGGCGTGGCTGTCGGCCGGAGCGTGGATTGCGGTGGGAGTCGTTATCTATTTTGTCTATGCTAAAAAACATGGTGAGAAGTTTACGCCATTTATATCTTTAGAAGAGGAAAACGCAAAGATTAAGCGTGATTATCAGATTATGTTGCCGGTACAGCATGGGCATATCAGCGAAACGCTGGCGGTTTATACATCCAGAATCGCGCAGGAAACCAAGGCCGGATTATTGCTAGCCAGTATGGTTTCTCTGCCGCACTACGCGCAGGAAGCGGAAGCGGCAGAAGGGCTGAAAGACGCCAAACCATTTGTCAATGCGGCCAAAACACATGTGGCTAAAACCGTGCCGGTCAGCACCGTGATTGGACGAAGCGAAACAGCCGCACGTGGACTTGTGGCGCTTTGTAAGGAAAGAAAAACCAATCTTTTGGTTCTGGGTTGGAAGGGCTATACCGAAACTAAGGGGTATAAGATGGGCACCACGCTTGATCGCGTGATTGAGCATGCGCCTTGTGATATTGTGGTAATTAAGCCAGGGGAGACTGGACTGCATACCGGCGATAAAATCAAACGGATTTTGATCCCGTCTAACGGAACATACCATAGCTTCTTGGCGGCACGTATGGCCGTAGCGCTACTCGATAAGGCGTTGAATGCTAAGATTACGGTGTTGAATATCAACAATTCCGGCGAATCAAGAGATAGGATTGAGCGCAGACTGGCACCCATGTGTAAGGTGCTAAAGCATCATGACTATGAAATTGTTATCCATGAACGTGAAGACGTGATGGACGCGATTTTGGAGGAGGCGGAAACGCACGATTTGGTGGTGCTGGGCGCAAACAATGAAGGGGTGCTGACACGTATGCTGTTTGGCAAACTCAACGAGCGCATTGCCTCGCATTGCAAAAAGACCATTATGCTGGCCAAGACAGATTTGGGCGTGCGGTCGTGGATTTCGCGTTGGATTGGACGAAGAGGATAGGAAAAGTAAAAGCGTTTAAAAGCATGGTTTACGCCATGCTTTTTTTGTATTTTAATATAAAACTTAAAAATTGAGTGAACGCCGATGGTAAAGCACGCACATGTGATATTGAAGAACCGCAAAGATTATGGGATAATGAAGCGAATAAGTTAAGAAAAGAGAGATTGAATGAATCAATATTTGGATATATCGGATGAAGTGAAAACGGCTTTGGCCGAAGGAAAACCCGTGGTGGCGTTGGAATCCACCATTATCTCGCATGGAATGCCTTACCCTAAGAATGTTAAGACCGCTTTGGAAGTGGAGGCCGTCGTCCGCGAAGGCGGGGCTGTGCCGGCGACCATTGCGATTATCGGCGGACGATTGAAGGCGGGGCTTTCGGCGGATGAGATTGAGCATCTGGGCAAAAAAGGATTGGACGTTACCAAAGCCAGTCGTCGTGATTTGCCGGTGCTGATCGCAAGAAAAGAAGACGGGGCAACCACTGTGGCTTCAACCATGATTATCGCTGAAATGGCCGGCATCCGTGTGTTCTGCACGGGCGGTATCGGCGGGGTTCATCGGGAGGCGCAAAACACCATGGACATCTCGGCCGATTTGGAAGAGCTGGCTAAAACAGAAGTGGCGGTGGTATGTGCCGGCGCAAAGTCGATTTTGGATATTGGGTTGACGCTGGAGTATCTGGAAACAAAAGGGGTGCCGGTGCTGGGGTATGGCACCGAGGAACTCCCTGCTTTCTATACAAAAAGCTCTGGGTTTAATGTGGATTTTCGTGTTGACGCGCCCGATGAGGTGGCAATGATTCTTTTGGCCAAAACAAAGACGGTGGGCGGCGGCACGCTGATTACGGTTCCGGTCCCGGATGCGTATTCGATGGCGCCCGAGTATATCAACGCCAAAATCGATGCGGCCGTAGCGGAGGCCGAAAAGCGCGGCATCAAGGGGAAGGAAACCACGCCATTCCTTTTGGATTATATTCAGAAAACAACTGGCGGCGAGAGCTTGGAAGCCAATATCGCACTGGTCAAAAACAACGCAAAGGTATCTGCGGCGATTGCCTGTGCCTATGCTGAATTGTCAAGCAAAGGACAGAGCTGATGCACAAAAACGGAGTGGTTGTGGCAGGCGATGCGCTGATGGACATGCAGTTTTTTGTCGAGAATCTGCCCGAGCAGGGCGGCGATGAGCGGATTGTTGATAGACAAATTAGCACGGGCGGTGCCGCGGCCAATACGGCGGTTACCCTTGGGAGATTAGGTGCCAATACGGCTTTTTTGGGCTGTATGGGTCGGGATAATTTTGCAGATCAGCTGAGTGAACAACTGCGCCTGTCGGGTGTTGATACGTCCATGGTGCAATATGGTGGTGAAACCGGATACACCGTGGATTTGATTGACAGGCAAGGCGAGCGGACGATGCTTTCGTTTCGGGGAGCATCAGCACGCACGATTGAGCTCAATCGTTCGGTAAAAAACCGTCTGAGTCAGACCGCTGTTTTTTTGGTTTCCGGCTATCTTCTAACCGATGAAAAACAAGCAAAATTTGTTCAACAAGCGGCGGATGCGGTGAAAAAAGCGGGCGGCTTGGTGGCACTGGATCCGTGCCCGACGGTGGATAAAGTACCCGATGAAGTGTTAATTAAAGTGCTTGAAAAAACGGATATTCTACTGCCCAATGCGCGTGAAATGGATATTATAGAGAAAAGAGCAAAAAAGGCGGCCAAAGCTGTGCCCTGCACTGTGCTAAAACGGGGCGAGAAGGGTGCGCGATTGATTATGCAAAAAGGCTTTGTTTTACCTTCGGGTGAAACGGTGAGCGAAGATATGACGTTGGATGCAAAAGTTGAGCCATTACAGGCGGTGGATACCACCGGCGCGGGTGATGCATTTAACGCAGGATTGATTGCGGCGATGCTCAAAGGGGACGAGCCGGAATCCTGGTTGACGTTGGCTTGCACCACGGCAGGCCGGTGCATTGTTCGCCCCGGGGCCACCACCAATGCGATGGATGCTGAGTAAAAGCGCACACATGCGAATGTGTTTGGATATGAGGAGTATAAGATCAATGAAAAATGAAAATCTAGGAGAAAAAGGCTATAAACGCTTTGAATCCCGTGCGGATGAGTACATCAACGATGGCGATAAAGCCGCCGAACTTTTGGAAAATGCGCGAAAAAAAGCGGGCAAGAAAAAAGGCTCTTTGAGCAAAATATGGGGACGTGTTCAGTTGCTGTTTGGCTTGCTGGACGATTGGATTAAGGGGCGATATAAAGTGATACCGACCAAGTCGATTATCATGATTATTGTGGCCGTGACGTATTTTGTGATTCCACTGGATTTATTACCCGATTTTATCATCGGACTTGGGTTTATCGACGATGTGGCCGTGCTTGGTTTTGTCATCGGTCAGATCAATAATGATTTAGAAGACTATAAAACGTGGAAAGAATTAAACAGCGGTGAGGTTGAAGTCACCGCAGAGGAGGAAGCATGAGACTTATCGGTAATATTATTTGGTTTGTATGTGGGGGATTTATCAGTGCCATAGCTTGGTTTGTCGCAGGGCTTTTTGTCTGCTTGACCATCGTGGGCATCCCGTTTGGCTTACAGTGTTTTAAGATCGCTGGATTTGTACTCTGGCCATTTAGAAAACAGGTGATTGTCGGTCAGTTTGGGGCCTTTGGACTGATTGGTAATATTCTATGGCTGCTGATTTTTGGCTGGGAATTAGCGTTTTTGCACCTGATTATCGGTTTTCTTTTCTATATCACCATTATCGGCATCCCCTTTGGCAAACAGCATATCAAGTTTGCACAGCTTGCCTTTGTCCCGTTTGGTGCAAAGATTCGGTATGCGTAAAAGAAGCTTTCTTCTATTGGAGAATTCATGCCTGAGAAATGATATTTTAGGACGATAAAGGCGCTTTAAGAAGTTTCTTAAGCGTCTTTTAATATAAATTTTAATGTAAAGAATACTTGACATTTTATAAAGCATGCTTTATATTAATATTATTCAGCAAGAAAGATAAGGAGGTCAGCATGCATCTAACCAATCATATTCGCAAGCTCCGCTTTGAGCATGATGAAATGACACAGGCGGAACTCGCTGAAAAAATTGACGTCTCACGGATGACCATTTATTCAATCGAAAAGGGGAACTATGTTCCGTCAACCGTTTTGGCGTTGAAAATTGCAAAAGTGTTTAATCTTCCGGTAGAGTCGATATTCTCCCTGGAAGAAGATTAAGGAGGAAAAAATGAAACAGAAAATTTTTGTTGCGTTCTCTGCAGTCACCTTATTGGTGCTGCTGTCTTGCGTAGGCATATATATTTTTTTAGAGACTAATTTGGTCCCGACGCTGGAAGTGCCAACACCCGTGATGATTACAATGACCAAATATATTGCACTGGCTTTATTGATTTCGGCGATATATCACATCGCGCTATTGGTCAGAAAACTGAAAACACTGAATGGTAGATTTTTTGATGCGGTGTTTACTGTGATGATTATCCTATCGGGTATCACATTGCTCTCGGATGTCACCCTTCTTGGTGATATTGGTAAAGAGTATCAACAGTTTGACGTCAGCTCGGAATGGCTGATTCTGTATGCGATGACCGCATTTCAAATCATCACAGTGACCATTGGCCTTGTAGTGTTGGTTAAAACGAGTAACGTGGATGAGAAGTTGTTTAATGTTTCGGGGCAAAGACAGGAAAACATTTTTCTTTCCATGCACCATTTGGCACTGGTTTGCGGGCTTGTGGGCGTAGCGGGGATTGCTATTCCGCTGGTTGGTTTAATTATGCCCATTAACTATAGCGCGATGAAGATGGGCGTGCTTTCGGTCTTGGTGATTTGCCCTTTGGTGCTGATTGTTCTGTATTGGCTGATTAGCATGAAGAAAAGCCGAGCGGGGGAATGGACGGACGAAAAACAGAAAGCGGATACTGGCGCTGCAGCTGTTGTTGCACTGATGATTTTTCTGGTTGTCATGGTAACGGGACTGATTTTTGGGGACAGAATAGGGGCTTCACTGCCTGTCTCTTTTTGGATGCTCACTGAGTTTTTCCTGATGCTGATTGGATTTAGTACAGTGATTGTTGTGCGCAATCGCTGAGTTTAAAGTCAATAAAAAAATAGTATTCGGACGGCAATCCACCTTGCCGTCTTTTTTTAAGCTCATATCCGTAAACAAAGCGTAAAACCTTTTAAAAACGGCATTACAACTATCCAAATAATGACTACAATAGGGTTAAGTGAACGATGGAGAAATTGCGTTATAGGCCTATCTTTGATAGGATAATAGATAGCAAAACAGAATTTTGATAGTTCTATTAAGATAATATAGGGCGTGTTCGATAACGAAGAGAGCAGAAATTCTTTTACAGCATAGTCTAGATCACTAAAGACTGGAAAGACAAACAAGGAGGCAACATGAGCAAAACAATATTCATTTCCAACCGATTACCCATCACGATTCAACAAAACGAAGAGGGTTTTCAATACAAAAAAAGCATTGGCGGATTAGCCACGGGGCTTAAGAGCTATCACGAACAATCGGATAGTCTCTGGGTAGGCTGGCCGGGCATCACCAGCGACGATTATAACGAAGAAGACCAAAAGAAAATCAGCGATACATTACAGAAAAAATATAAATGTTTGCCTGTTTATTTGAACAAATCGGATATTGAT
>JBFLKV010000237.1:0-2516 GCA_040883365.1 Eubacteriales bacterium | reverse complement strand
CCCAAGCGCTGGTAATCCTACAGGGTGCCAGACGCATCGGCAATGTCAACGCGCGTGATATCAACCTCATGGATTTTGAGAAAAACGATATGGTTTTCGAGCGTAACCTCACCGATGATATCATCATCACCACGCCCAATATCGTCTCCCGCGCCAACTACACCCACGCGCTTGAGCTGCACCGTAAGTCCGGCGCGGACATTACGCTGATCGCCACAAAAAACGCACCCGATGATCAGGACCATAGCTGTCTTTTTATGGACATCAATGAGGACCACGATGTGATTGATCTGACCGAAGGCAACCCGAGACACTATGAGCACCAATATGCGGGTACTTTAATTGTCTCAAGAGAAACACTGCTTCAGCTTCTGCTTTTGGCCCCCGAGATTGGCATCTATGAAATGCTCGATCTGGTCATGGCCAATTTCGAAGACTTTCGCATCAAATGCTATCATTACGGCGGCTATTTGCGCCGCATCAGTACCATCCGCGACTATTTTGATTCCAGTATGGAGTTGCTTGATCCGGAAACCTCAACGCAAATGTTTACTGGCAGCGACATTGTCTATACCAAAATTAAAGATAATCATCCGACACTATATAAATCCACGTCGGATGTGAAAGATTCCTGTATCGCCAGCGGCAGTACCATTGAAGGCACTGTTCGAAATACCGTTCTTTTCCGGCAAGTGCATCAGATGACGGGTTCCAAAATAAGCAACAGTATACTGATGGAGGGTTGTCGGATTGGGAAAAACACGGTGTTGGATTATGTTATTGCCGACAGAAACGTCATCATCGGCGATAATGTGGTGCTCAAGGGCACGAAAACCAGCCCTGTTGTTCTTAAAAAGGAGATGGTGATATGACCGATCGGCCGCTTTGCGTGCTGATGGCCGCATCCGAATGCGCGCCCTTCGTGAAAACCGGAGGTTTGGCCGATGTCGTCGGCGCTTTGCCCCATGCGCTTAAAAAACTGGGTGTATCGGTCAGCGTCATTTTGCCCTTTTATAAAACCTTACCCAAGGAAGTTCGCGCGGAAGCCAAGGATGTTAAAATCGGCGAGGTGAAAATGGGATGGCGCAAACAGTATATGGGCCTGAAAAAATACACCACCCCAGATTACACCTGCTATTTCATTGATAACGAAACCTATTTTCGACGGGATAACCTCTATGGCTACTATGACGATGCCGAGCGATTTATCTATTTCTCTCTGGCCGTTGTCGAAGCGATCAAAATCATCGGCGGCCTCGATGTAGTTCATTGCCACGATTGGCAAACCGCACTGGTTTCCACTCTCTTTAAAAAATTCTACTATAACAAAAAAGGCCTAAAGGACATCAAACACATCTTTACCATCCACAACCTACGCTTTCAGGGCAATCTCAATCTGCCCGATTTTCAAAGCTTTCTTGGCCTTGCTGGAACGGAAGCCTGGCTGGGTGAAGCCGTGATGGGCGATCAAGCCAATCTTTTAAAATCCGCCTTATACAGCGCGGACGCCATCACCACGGTCAGCCCCAACTATGCCAACGAGATTAAACTGCCCTATTACGGCGAAAACTTAGATGTCTGCATTGGCGATATCAGCAACAAGCTTTTGGGCATCTTAAACGGTATCGACACCGATGCTTTTAATCCGGCCGATGACCCTAAAATCTTTTGGAGCTACAACGGTCTTGCCGGCAAGCACAAAAACAAAGATCGGTTTTTATACGAATATAACATGCCCAATGACGGCAGCATGATGATTGGCATGGTGACGCGTCTGGACCCTCAAAAGGGTTTGGATCTTGTGCTTTATGCCATCGATAAGATAATGCAGCTACCCGTACATTTTGTTCTGCTGGGCACCGGAAGCCCAGAGTATGAAAAACTCTTTGGTTATATCGAACAGCGCTACCCAGACCGCGTTCGCTGTTTTATCACCTATGACGATGAACTCGCGCACAGAATCTATGCGGCGTCGGATGCTTTCCTGATGCCCTCCAACTTCGAACCTTGTGGGCTGGGTCAGCTCATCGCCATGCGCTACGGCACCCTGCCCATTGTGCGAAGCACGGGCGGTTTGGCCGATACGGTGATTCCCTACAACCCCATCACAGGCGAAGGCACGGGGTTTTCGTTTAACAACTACAATGGCGATGAGATGCTGGACATGGTCAAGTTGGCCTTGGACGTTTATACCTACAATAAAAGCCATTTCAACGAAATGGCCTTACGTGCGATGGCCCAAGAGTTTTCTTGGACCGCTTCCGCAAAAAAATATCTTAACATCTATCAAAATTTAGTGGAAACCGTCCCTGTCCCCAAGCAAAAAACGCTACCGAAGGATTAATGCACCAAACGCTTGGATTTGTATCGTCTCTTCAAAAGCCGTGGCTCTGTGTGCCAACACGGTTTCTTTTTTTGTGTTTGGAATCTCTATCGGGTCAAAAAAGCAATTGACATAGACAGTGTATACGCACTTTTCCGTCTGCACCTCATACCCCAAAAGACCGCTTGTGCTG
>JBFLKV010000038.1:0-2989 GCA_040883365.1 Eubacteriales bacterium | reverse complement strand
GGCGGTTTTTTTATCATAGGTCTTATCGTTAAGTAAGATAGACGTATTCGCCAGCATGACCGTGATGGGGGTTTTCAGCTCGTGGGAAGCGTCTGCAACAAATTGCTGTTGCTGGCGCCATGCTTTTTCAACAGGCCTAATCGCTAAACCCGAAAGGAAAAGGCTGATGAGAAAGAAGACTAAAAGACAGCCAATGCCGATTAGACTGTAATGAATCGCTTGCTTGCGGAGCATACTGCGCTGATAGCTGACATCAATAAAGCCATAGGTTGAAACGTTATTTTCTGACTCAAAATGTGCAAAATTTAAATTCAGGTTTTTAATAACACCGACATCTTTGCCCTGTGCCAAGGCATCCGGCAGCGCTTGCGTTATGATTTCTTCGCTTAAATGGTGGCTGAAATCTGCGACGGAAATAATATCGCCATTGCTATCGACGGTCACGTAAAAAGTTGAAAACGGAGATTGACCGTCAAAAGGCATATCCTTATTATTAATCAACTCAGCCGGTATATGATTGTCGTCCAAATGCCCAGGGGTTGCGCCTGAATCAATGATGCCGTTTGGGGCAAGCCACGTATACCCACCCTGCAAATACTTGACGCTCTCTTGAACCATCCGATTGGATGAGGCGACAATTAGCGTCAAGAAAGTGATAATCATGGTGACACTGATGAGCATCATTGTGATGCCAGTCAATCGATGTTTCAGTTTTTTTAGCATACGCGGTTTTCCTCCAATCGGTATCCGGTCATGCGTATGGTCTGAATACCCACTTTAGAATTAATATACTGAAGCTTTTTTCGCAAAAAGCTGATATAGGCTTCCATGTTGTTTTTGTCCATATCTGAGTCCACTCCCCATACGTTGGTGATTAAGCTTTCTTTGGATGTGATGGTCGATGGCGCAGACATGAGTATTTCGATAATCTGAAGCTCTTTATGAGTGACAGACACTTTTTTAAGTCCACACGAAAGGGTGTTGGTGTTGATATTTAAGACCAAATCGCCAAAGGTCAGTTCATCCACCACCATTTCGCCAAAGCGCCGGGAAACCGCACGCACGCGCGCCAGAAGTTCTTTGGGGGCGAAGGGTTTAACGATATAGTCGTCCGCACCCGCGTCCAACCCAGCCACCTGATCGTTGACTTCGTTCTTCGCCGTTAGCATAATGGTGGGGGTTGCGATTTTTTGCATACGCAATGTTTTCATCACATCATATCCGTTCATCTTGGGCAACGTGACATCTAAAATGATGACATCATAAGCGGTGTTGGTGGCATAGTATATTCCGTCCGAACCGTCGCTTACGACATCGACATGGCAACCTTGTTCTTTCATAATATGTTCCAAAGCTTCTGAAAGATGCAAATCATCCTCAACAATCAGTACTTTCATTAATTCTTCCTTTATTTGATGTATAAACATATATAACCACGTTTTCGTGTTTTTAATATAGAACCGCATTTTTTTTATAAATTTCGCACAATTCCATACCAATATCATAATTGAATAAGCTTAAAAAAAAGCAGAAAAACAATTTCAAGGCTATATTTAATGATGGGGAATGAGGAAAAAATAAAAAGGAAGATTTTATAGGTGGGTATCCAAGAGCGAGGCGAAAAATGTGTATAGCGCATAAAAGAAACAAAATGAGACGAAAGCACGTTTAAATGTTCGGGGCATGGGTTATTAATTATTATATTTGAATCGTATGCTCTTCCAGTTTTTCTTTTCGGATGAGCGATTAATAAAAAAAGAGAAAGCAGTACGCTTTAAGAAACAAGAGGGTTGGGCATGGAAAAAAACGCAGAGCAGAAAAAACAAAACGATCGCTTCAGTAAAGTCGACTTAAAGCGGTTTTTGAGAAACTCTTTATTGTTAAGTTTAATTAATTTCGTGATTTTACTGGCGCTCTTCTATTATGGTGAGAGCAATATCCTAAAAGTAAGAAAAGAAGGACT
Source organism: Eubacteriales bacterium (assembly GCA_040883365.1). Taxonomy (GTDB): domain Bacteria; phylum Bacillota; class Clostridia; order Christensenellales; family CALMFG01; genus CALMFG01. Next base: position 1,026 of record JBFLKV010000038.1, on the reverse strand, counting down.
GGAAAAGAGAATTCAAGCCACACTGCAGATTGAACATGATTTATTGGGCAATGAATTTGATTATGTGATATCGGACATTGCCTATCTGAAAGATGCCTATCAGGATTACTTGCAGACACCAGAGGGTATCGAATATGCCGAAAAAGAATGGACAATATTCTCGGACAAAAAGAAAATCTATGATCAAATACGGTTTTTGGACACGAAAGGCAACGAAGTTATTCGAATAAACTATGGCGAGGATGGCGCCTATCCTGTGGATAAGGCGGACTTACAGAACAAAGCAGATCGATATTACTTTACAGAGAGCATCGGTTTAAATCCGGGTCAGTATTATATATCCAAATTGGATTTAAACGTCGAACAAGGTGAGGTTGAAGTACCCTATAAGCCGATGATTCGGATTTGCACCCCAGCTTATAACAGCGCTAATGTGCTTTTGGGGGTGATTGTTTTCAACTATAAAGCTGAGAATTTGCTTCAGAGTTTTGAAAGAATTACGCTTGCCGATACGGCCAACCATTATCTGTTAAACCCAAGTGGATATTGGTTATCAAGTTCGGATACTAGTCAGGAATGGACATTTATGTTCCCGGACAAACAAGATATCAGCTTTAAGAATCTTTATCCAGAAGAGTGGGAAGCGATTCAAGACGACCAGTTAGATTCTGAGAAGCACTTACAATACACCGATAACGGATTGTTTGCTTACATTAAAATAAGGTTTAACGAAAAGATGATCAACAATCAAACAATGGTGGAAGAAAACCGTTTTGTTTTGCAGGAAGGCGAGTGGACGCTGGTTACTCATGTGGATCGAGATGGAGCCGACAGCGTTGTGATTGGGGCCAGTGTTTTTAAGACTGCTTTGTTCGTCATAAATAAATACTTACTGATTTTTATCCTGTTTGTTGGGGTCAGCTTCCTTATCACCTATCTTTTGTGCAATATGCGCAGAGCCAGAAAACGGCTTTTGTTCTTCTCTTCGTATGATACAATGACCGAGGTCTATAATCGTCGTGCGGG
>JBFLKV010000236.1:0-6767 GCA_040883365.1 Eubacteriales bacterium | reverse complement strand
CACATTTGCCTTGGGTCGTCGTTTTGAAAAACCGCATATCCGAGGGCAAAGAGAGCAAAAGCTTTCCTTTGTTCCCAATCGCCCAGTTTTTGTCCACTGCTACAATGATGTTCATAATCCCTCAGCTATACCGCAACGGGTATCTTCGTTTTCAATGATGACGCCTGATAATCGTCCAATCGAAAGCTATCTGTGGTAAACGCGTAAAAATCCTTAATCGACGAATCCATCCAAAACCGCGGCGCACTGTACACCGGGTTCAAAAGCACCTCTTTTACCAAAGGAATATGCCGATCATAAATATGTGCGTCCGCAATCACGTGCACCAGCTCTCCCACCTTTAGGCCGGAAACCGCCGCCATCATATGCATCAACACCGCGTATTGCACCACGTTCCAATTGTTGGCCACCAGCATATCCTGACTACGCTGGTTTAAGATGCCGTTTAGCACATCCCCGCTGACGTTAAACGTCATGGAGTAAGCGCAAGGATAGAGATTCATTTCAGATAACTCTGCGTGATTATATATGTTGGTGATAATTCTTCTGCTGGATGGGTTATGTTTTAAATCATACAGCACCCTGTCCACTTGGTCGAATTCACCTTCTTTGTACTTATGCTTTTGCCCCAGCTGATAACCATAGGCTTTGCCAATGCTGCCTTTGTCGTCCGCCCATGCGTCCCAAATATGCGAGTTTAAATCTTGCGCATTGCTGGATTTTTTTTGCCATATCCAAAGCAGTTCATCGATCGCCGATTTAAATGCGGTCTTGCGCAAAGTCAACGCCGGAAACTCCTCTGCTAGATTATATCGGTTAACGACGCCAAAACGCTTGATGGTATGAGCAAGCGCGCCGTCCTCCCATTTTGGGCGAACGGCTTCGTTTTCGTCGCTATATCCATTGTCTAAAATATCGGTGATATTCTCGATAAATATCTGATCAGCTATACTCAAGCTTTTTCCCTCTTATCTAAAATCCATTTCCTTTATGGCAGCTTATGCTCGCGGATATATCTCGCCACCCGTTCGCATCCCGTGCGATTCAGCTTTTGCCCATCACTTTTGGCATATGCCGGATCCAACGGTGAATCGGTATCGTCATTGATATGCAACACGCCGTCTGTTGCCAAATAGTACAGTCGTTTTTCGATGGCCAATCCTTGCAACGCCGCATTGATATCTGCAATTTTCGCGTTGGTATAGTACCCCACGCCTTCATCGCGCTCTTTTGTCAGCTCTTCTTGCTCAGCACCATACGTAATGGGGTTCAGCATAGTGATGATGATTTTGGTATCTGGCGATTCTTTTAAAATCGCGTCGATCAATTTTTCATAATGGAAGATATAAGTGTCTACACTCATATACGGTGCTCCATTGTAGCCAAAGCTCATCACGATGGCCTTGGGCTTAATGATGCCCATCGCTTCGGGTACCGTGACAAATCCTGTGTGCCCCGAAACCAAAAAGCGTTTATCGGTCAGCGCGCTGACTTGTGTAAATCCGTCATCCTTGGCAAAAACATGATCGTCAGGAATGCCGGTATATAATGCTAAATTGGAAATCTCAAACCCGCCAACATAATATAATGATTCATAGTAACTAGTGCCCGCGTCGCGCGTACGCTGCAGCCTGCCATAGCTATGAGACGACGAGCTACTGGAGGATTCCTCCTCTTCGGGCTCAGGCGATGGTGTGGGCGAAGGGGTTGGCGTCGGTTCGGGTGTCGGTGTGGGCTTTGGAGTCACCACAACCACAATCTTCTTAGGCGTCACCTGCGCCTCTGCCTCAGCATCGACTCCGGCCGTGCCCAAAAGATAGCCGCCCAAAACAGCCGCTACAATCAACAAAACCGAAGCAGCGGGAACGATGACGGTCAAGAGCAGTTTTTTGCTGATCACAACCGCGTCTGTTTTCATATTCTTTTTTACGCTTTCGGCGGATTTTACCACCGACTGTTTTTCAATCTTAGACATCGCTTTTCTCTTTTTTTAATGCAAGACCTGATGCGTCTCAATGTATTTATAAACCACACGATAACCTTCTCGGTTAAGTATGTTCGTACTATCCGACCAATACGCGTCCTTCAACGAACCATCGTCACCGCGCAAAACGCCGTTGACATCCAAAAAGTAACATTCGTTATTATAAGCAAAAATCTCTAAGCCACGGTTAATCTCGGCAATCCGAGCATTGCTCTGGTTGTAGTGGGTATCCTCTTTTTCGTATTCGTCAGTGATTGGGAAAAGCCCCATGATGACAAACGCCGTTCCTTTGGATGCATTCTTTTTTAGCTCCAAAATAAGCTTTTCATATTCATCCACATAGCGATCCGCATCCCAAGAACGAGAGCCGAAATTGACACCGCAAAAACAAAACATCATGATGTCCGGTTTTGCCAAGCCGAGTGCCTCGGGCAGAAGATAATCTTTGCCCCCAATGTTGACTTCCAGCTGATCAATAATCGCGCCATGATTGGACGCAGCATACCAAACGTTTTCGTCCGTGACAGAATCGTAATAGGAGTTCAGCTTGTTGGCCGCGTCGCCCCCGACAAAAGTAATTCGGCTGATATAATTTGCACCGCCATTCATGGTGCCGCCTAACCGACCAAAATAATTGCTTTCAGCCTCTTCGGTTTCCTCCGGTGTTGGCGAAGGCGTCGGCGAAGGGGTGGGCGAAGGGGTTGGTATCGGCGTGGGCGTGGGTGCGGGTGTCACATAGACAATCTCTGGGGTCGGCGTGGGCAGGTTCTCCTGCTTGTCGGCCGCCATGGCTTTGCCCATTGCAAGCCCAATCAACAAAAACACGCCCAAAACAAGCAACCCACCCACCGGTATAATCACCGTATATAGCAAGCGCTTAGGGATAATAATCCCGTCTTGTTTTGGTGGTGCCGCCGCTTTTGCTGCCATTTTCTTAAATCGCGGTTGGTTTTTCTTCATATCATTACCTTTTAACAGACAAATAGGTTATAAAAAGATATAACCTATTGATTAACTCTGGTTGTCCGCTTCTTTAAGCACTATATTACAGTTTAAGACTTTTGATGTCAACCAAACTGCTGAAGCGTTCACTTATTCTTCAAAAGTAACGACCGACTCCACATTGTAATTGGAAAGGCGCTCACGGCCGTTTAGATAAGTCAGTTCCACCAAGCAGACCACGGCTTCTACCACGCCGCCTAAGCTTTCGACCAGCTTGATATTGGCCAGCGTTGTACCACCAGTCGCCAGTAAATCATCGATTAGAATCACTTTTTGACCCTTTGCAATGGCGTCCTTGTGAAGCTCCAAAACTGCCGATCCATATTCCAAGTCATACTCATAGGAAATGGTTTCCGCAGGCAGCTTGCCTTGCTTTCTCACCGGCACAAATCCTTTGTGCATCTTGTAGCACATGGGTGTACCAAGAATAAACCCGCGTGATTCGGGCGAAATGATTAAATCAAAATCATATTTTTCTGCGCGTTTGCAAAGCTCATCCACCGCTAAAGCTAGGGTGTCCGGGTTATGCAGAACAGTAGTGATATCGATAAAATCGATACCTTCTTTTGGAAAATTGGGAACATGCCTAAAAGCTTGTTTTAAATCCATCGTTTTATATTCCTTTCAAAACTCTTTTATAACATCATAAAGACAACGTAATAGCGGTACGGGAAGTAGGAGATCGTCAATCCAAAGGCGATAACCACCATTTTCATAAGGATTAGACACAACACCTGTCGCGACCGTGTTTTTCTGTATTCTTTAAACAGTTGTATCAGCCGCAGAACAATTAGGAAAATCAAAAGTCCCGTAAAGACAAGCCCGACCATAAACGCCATATCAATGTATGAATTATGCGATACGGTGGAGAATTGTTCTGTCATTTTTTCGCGGTATGGTCCAGTCATCACATTCAGACCGCCAAAAAGCTTTTGCTGAGTCGGCAGCTCACTGAAGACCTCGCTGTACCCCTCCACCAGATAGTAGCGGTTGTTGGTGATATAGTTTAAGTATAGTTGCGTTTGGGTGTAATCATCATGCCCCACCAGCGTATAATCGGTTTCATCGATCACATAGAACTTGTTAACACGGTTCTGCAGTTTATTAAATGTGGTGCCTTCTTGGGTGGGTACCAGCAATATGCCCGCCAGCAAAGCCACCAGAATTCCTGCCACAATCGCCACCCGCTTAATGCCTTGGGTAATCAAGAAATAGACGATCAGAATAAGGCCGGTCAGGAAAATGCCGGTGATGCTCATGGTGCCCAGCATCAAAACAGAAAGTGCCACCGTCAGGATAACCTTAAACCACTTTTTAAACAGCGTTGCCCCAAATGAAGCGAATATACCCATGCCATAGAACATGGCCGAATAGTTGGGGTCATGCACGGTGGAGCACAAACGTCCGTCCCAATAAACTGAGTACGTCAGTGCATACGCACCAGCAAACAGAATAAACAGCGCAATGACACTTAAAACTTCGCCCACAGCGCGGCTTCGCTCCATATTTGCTTTTAGATAGAACAGGATATAAAGCACCACCGCACAATTTTTAATCATGAACAAGACGCCCGACGAAAAATTGGTCTGGTATTGCACGGCTGTCGCAATAAACCACAGCGCAGTGAATCCTGCGATAATATCTAGTTTTATTTTTGTTTTGCTGAATATATCAAAAATCACACGCACCGCAAACGCGATATAGTATATCTGAATGAGCGAAGTAAACATCCACCCAGACAAAATCAGATTTGAATGCACTTGCAATTCAAACAACACCAGCGCAAAAAAAGTGTAGAGAAAGCGATCTTCGCGAAGGTTCACCCCAAGATTGATGATGAACAAAAAGTATAGCGCAATGTTCAGCCTAAGGTCTAGTCCATAAGTCAGGACAATCAGCCCAAGACTTAAAAAATAGTAAATATCGTTTTGTAAACTACTTAGAATTCGCTTTAGAGTTTTCATGACACCTCAATACAAAAAAATGATTTGTAACGGTTGATATGTTACGTATTATTCTAACACAAAACCATCGTGTTGTGCTATTAACTTGTCGCCTTTTTCCTTTACGTATGCGCTCCGTTTTGCGCAAGTAACCAATAAAAAACCCAAGGCTTTTTTACCTCAGGTTCAATAGATTTTACGATTACCCTTCCCAACCGTCCGCTTCGTCTTTCATACGGATATACTCATGCAGGCATACAGGCTTATATAAAATCTCCTGTTCATCTTCTATGGCCACTTGTGAGCCAGAAAAAACCGGCTCGCCATTGACATGCCGCACTTGAAAGGTTGCTTTTTTGGGTTTTTCCGAATAAGTACAAATCGCCCGTGTTGTCACTTCTTCTATATCCTGCGCCAGCGCAAATAGCGCCGCTGATCCCGGGAAAGGTTTTCCAAACGCATCCACCTTAAGGCCAAATGCGATTACCGGAATATCCAAGTAGGCCACTACGCGTACCAAGTCCCACACATTATCTTCGCTCAAAAACTGGGCTTCATCGATCATCAAAACAGAGATGGGCTTCCCTTCAGCTTTCGCATCCTGCTGTTTTTTCTTGATGGTTTTATACATCCAGCCCTTGTCCGGCAACGAGAGAAAATCGGTCTTTCGCTTAATCATCCCATCCTCTAAACGGCTGATAATATAATCCCCTTCTTTGGTATCAATCGTGGGTTTGATGCAAAGAATATGCCGACCGTTTTTTTCATAGTCATACGCGATCTGCAACAATTGCGTCGATTTCCCCGCATTCATCACTGCATATCGAAAAAATAGTTTTGCCATAACCTTTACCTTTCGCCCGATTCTATGGGATTTTTTTGCCTTTTTTATCTTATGCCTTAGTCAGCAAGAAAGACTCATACAATAAATTATATCAAATAAATCATATACATTTCAAACACAAATATAATGATACGCATTAGCTCTTACGCGTATTATTCACTGACCGGATCATAATATAGGTTCACAATCAAATCAGCAAGCGCAGATTCATTTACCAGATAAACGCTTCGGTAATCACCATAATGACTACCCGGACGCTCATACGTTGCGCTACCCACGGCGCCCGGCGCCGTATACAATGCCACGCTGCTCATATCGACATTGTCCATCAACGCCGCCAACGCCGCAATTTGCTCCAACGACAAGTTGGTCTCGGTATATCGCACAGCATCATCATAGAGTGTCAACGCCGCCTTTTTGCCACCCAGCGCTTGGATGCGCTTGGCCAATGCAATCATAAACTTTTGATGTCGCTGTGCTCGGGTGATGTCCCCATCCCCCGTCGAGCGATCACGCAAGTATATTTCACAAGTGTTTTCATCCAGCACCACGGTCTCGCCCGCTTCGCCCACACCCGGAATCGTATAAGCCAGCTTAACCGTAACCCCGCCGACCACTTTGGTAATTTGAGGCACGTCTTTGATGTCTATCGAGCAATAGTAATCCATATCAAGATCAAACTGCCCACCGTCATTAAAGAGATTCTCGACGGTCGCCAAAACATTGGGATAACGATCTTTGCCACGAGCTGCTGCCGCATAGGCTGCATTGATTTTTGTATGGTAAGTGTATTCCAGTTTGCCATCAGAATCGTATTCGTTAATTAGTGTCCACGTATCACGTGGAATAGAGATAACATTGACCTTTGCACGTTCAAAGTCAATCTGAAATACCATTAACGAGTCGGTGTTTCCGCCATCGTCCGGCCTTTCTTCCACATCGTCAAAACCCATGAGCACAATGTTGATGCAATGCGCATTCTTGTTATAAAATT
>JBFLKV010000235.1:0-3198 GCA_040883365.1 Eubacteriales bacterium | reverse complement strand
CTAATTGAAAGCGATTTTGAGTATTTGCGTGAGGTTATCTATTTAGGTCAGTTCGACTCATCCAATCGGCATCATGTCAGGTTGGTTCAATTGTTTGTTAACTACTATTTGGGTGACTTAGCTAAACTCGGCATCTATTCACCGGAAACCGAACCAGAAAGCGGCTTTGATATTCCTCTTGCTGTGAATAATTATTACAATGATGATACAAAAAAAGCACTGGTTTATTTGCTAGCTTACTTTGGGCGTACCAATATTGATGGCGAAAGGCTGAGTGATTGTGTTGATGCGGATTTCTTTGCGGATTTGGCTAAGCTTGAAAAACTACCACTTAGCAATGACATAATTGCGGCCACGCGTTCGGATGGGGACAACGCAAAATATAATGCGGGTTATTCGTTTGACCCGACCTATAATTTTATTGAGGGCGCAAAATTTGCTTTGCCTGTAGACCATGAGCCCATGAAGTCGGCTTACTTTGGTATTCGGTATTTACCCATTCTCGATGGCGAGTCATATGACAAAGGTGTGCGTCTGCACTCAGGCACAGATTATCGCAGTGAAGATATGATTGTGGATGATGTCGAATATAACGAAGCACACGCGGGGGAGAGCTACGTTGACGAAGCAGACCAAAAGGAGACGGAGGAAGAACAAGAAAAGACGAGACGTGAGATCATCCGTGACCGAATTTATTCGCCGTATGACGGCGTTGTAGAGTATGTCGATGATTCTGATGTTGAAAAAGGCAACGGTATTTATGTACGCATCCGCCACGTTTCAAAAGATGCTGAGAAAACCGTGTTCTATTCGCAGTATCTGCATTTATCTTCGATTATGTGCGAAGTAGGTCAGGTGGTTAAGCGGGGTGAGGTGATTGGCACCATGGGCAACACGGGCTATTCCGGAGGAAAGCATCTGCATCTGGAGTTCTATACCCTTCGCATGCATGTTTCCACGTTTATCAACCCGCTCATTTTTGACTATGCTTATGAGCCGCTCAAAGCTGAGGCTTTGGTTTATGAAGAAGAAAATGGATTGAATGATTAACAAAGACTTAATTTAAAGCCTGTGCATACACACTGCACAGGCTTTTTTTATTTGACAGCGGTGGAAGATTATTGGATAATGACGAGGAAAATATATTTTTATACGGGGTAGGGGAAAATGAACGAACAACAGAGTTTTACCATCAACAAGAAATCCTTTTTAACATCGGTTTTTATCATATTTGGGCTAATCGTTGTGGCTTATTGTTTAACGCTTTTTGTGCCGCAAGGCAGTTTTTTATATGAGGATCAATCCGCGCGAGAAGGCATAATCCCTGGCACCTATCAGGTTTTAGAAACGCAAACCGATTATCCAGTATGGAAAATCGTTACCGCACCGTTTGAGGTTTTCACCTCTGGTTACAGCGCTATGGTTATCGTGATTATGGCATTTATTTTGCTGATCGGTGGTTCTTTTTCGGTGATGGAAACTTCCGGTTTGCTTAAAGCCGTCATCTCAAAAATTGCATTACGGTTTTACCATAACAAATATATGCTAATCCCGGTGCTTGCCTTCATTTTCATGGCCTTAGGCGCGTTTTTTGGCATCTTAGAGGAGATTGTACCGCTTGTGCCCCTAATCGTCGGCTTATGCTATATATTGGGCTGGGACAGCCTCCTAGGGCTTGGGTTGAGTTTGTTTGCGGCATGTTGTGGATTCTCGGCCGCCATCATGAATCCGTTTACTGTGGCCATCGCACAGGAGATTGCGGGTTTGCCGCTCTACTCAGGTTCGCTCTATCGCATCATTTTCTTTGTGATCATCTATGTGATAGTGGTTGTTTTCCTAACGGCTTATGCCAAACGCATTGATAAAGACCCGTCAAAGTCTTCGGTTTTGGAGGAAGATCGCCAGCAAAAGCAAGCCTATGCCGCAGAATTGGATGAAATAAAGAAAAATGCGCAATTCAAACCATCAGCTATTATCTTTCTTTTGGTGGCTTTCGGGATATTGCTGGCATTTTTATTTTCTGCGACATCTTTGGGACTTTCGGATTACTCGATGCCCATCATCGCACTACTGTTTGTCATCATGTCGGTGTTCAGTGCCAAGATTTCTGGTATGCCGTTTAAAGCGATATTCAAAACATTCTGGCAGGGCATCAAGACCATTGCGCCGTCCATATTGCTTATTCCGCTGGCCATTTCGGTCACTTATATTATTCAGGACAGCATGATCCTTGACACCATTGTCAATAACACCAGTCAGCTTTTTTCGGGCACAGGACTGATTGCAAGCATCCTTATCATCTACGGGGTGGTGCTATTAACCGAACTTTTTGTTGGTTCCGCTTCGGCCAAAGCTTTCTTACTGATGCCGCTGTTGTTGCCTTTGGCGCAAGTGACGGGAATCACGGCACAGACCACGGTTTTGGCTTACTGCATGGGGGATGGCTTTTCTAACGTTTTGTACCCAACCAATCCGATGCTGCTCATTGCTTTGGGGTTGACGGTGGTGCCCTATACCAAGTGGTTTAAGTGGACCATTGGCGTTCAGCTGTTGATTGTATTGGTCTCAGTTATCTTTTTGGCTGGCGCCGTTTTGATTGGATATCAATAATCATTTTAATCGAGGTTTAGATGAAACGACTGGTCAGACTTTTTAATGCAGGCATTGTTTTTATAGTCGCAAACCTATATGGATTAATCGTAGGTTCTAAGCTTTTTGCATTGGGCCTAATATCCATTCTTTTGATATGCGCATTTTTACTAATCAACATCTTTCCTTCGTATCATGGCAGAAAAATGAAGACTTTTCGCCTAAGACACTGTCATAACGGAAGTGAGCTTTTAAGCATATTTTTGATATCATCCAGTTTAAGCGTCGTTTATCTAACTCTTCTGGCATTTCGGCTCTTTCCGCTATTATCTCTTCATTGGATGACAAGCTTTTTTATTGCGCTTGCTATTGAGTTGATCGTCTTTATAAACGGCATCATTCGTGTCTATTTAACGTCCCAGCAGCTCTATATCAAATGGCGAATTATCGGCATCTTGGTGGGTTGGGTTCCAATGGTTAATCTTTTTGTTTTAGTAAAAATCATTAAGATCACACGAAACGAATCTGTTTTTGAGAACCAAAAAATTATATTGAACGATAAACGAAAAGATCAGAAAATATGCCAAACAAAGTACCCACTGCTTATGG
>JBFLKV010000234.1:0-6142 GCA_040883365.1 Eubacteriales bacterium | reverse complement strand
CTATATGATAACGATGTACTGAATATGGACGTCGAGACCGAGGTTTTAAATCAGGCGCTGGAAGAGGATTTTTCCACGACCGATAAGACACCGGAAGCGTAAAAGGACAAGCGGATGACAGCAAAGAAAGCGCTGGGAGAAAATTTGAGCGATACGAAAAACATGGCCGCATCAATCGATTTGGAAGACGCCCAAAAGGTGATGGTGTTCGGAATCCGTGCGCAGCAGGATTTGGCTGATTTTTCGTCGCAGATGCTCGATCAGCTTCGCTCGATTAAGACCGGAGATATCGAGGCACCGCTGGAAGCACTTTTGGATGAAGTGCAATCGGTGAGCTTATCCGGCTTGGATGCGAATGATAGAAACACCAAGCGCTTTATGAAAAAAGCAAAAAAAGTGTTGGCGCGATATAACAAAGCGGATAAACGCATTTTTGAACTGGAGATGCGACTTGATACCATCAAAGGGGATTTGACGCGGGATGTTGTCCTTATGGACAAATTATTGGAAAAGAATTTAGCGCATCGAGAGGTGCTGGAAACTTATATTGCGGCTGGTGAGACGGTGCTGGCCGAAAAAACAAAAGCGGCGAAAAGCAAGGCAGCATCTGTTCTTGAAGAAGGCAGTGCGCTGAGCGTGCTGGAGAAAAGGATTTACGATTTAAAGCTGGCGCATACCATCGCGATGCAAACCGAACCGCAGATTGGTCTGATTCAGAGCACCAATCGAACATTGATTGCGCGAATTCAAACCTCACTTTTAAGCACCATTCCACTCTGGCGCGGTCAGATGGTTCTGGCCAATACCTTGGTCAAGCAAAGAAACGTGATGAATATGGAAAAAAGCTTGAGCGAAGCCGCGGATGAAAAACTGAAGGCAGGGGCAGAGGCGCTTAAACAGGTATTGGCCAAAGGCGAAAACCCACTGGTCGCCGTGCAGAAATCAGGCGAAGAGCTGGTTAAGACCATCGAGGTGGTCAAAAAGGCATATGACTCAGGCGAGACGGATATTGAGGCAGCGATGAAAGCGATTGATGAATTAAGCCGTAACATGGAAAAAAACAAGTAGATATGATTGAGAAAAGAGGATTTTTGTTCTGGATAAGATAAAAGTAGCATTCGTGTGCATTCACAATTCCTGCCGCTCACAGATGGCGGAAGGCTATGCAAAAGCACTGGGAGCCGATGTGATAGTGGCCTATTCTGCGGGGACGGAAAACTATCCCGAAGTGAAGCCTTTGGCAGTTGAAGCCATGGCGCTGGACGGCGTGGACATCAGCGGTCAAAACCCCAAGCTTTTGGCGGATATCCCTGCTGAGTTTGATTATCTCATCACCATGGGATGCGGGGTGGCATGTCCCGTTGTGCCTTGCAAGCATCGTGAGGATTGGGGACTGGAAGACCCATCAGGCGGCACGATTGAAGATTTTGTGAGAACGCGTAATCTGATCAAGGCACGTGTTCAGGAATTGATCGATAGGATAAATAATGATTGAAAAAAAGCAGTTAAAAAAGTTTCCGTTCTATGATGATATTGACAGCGAAAGCTTAGACAAGTTGGTGACGTTATCCGTCGCGCGTAAACTGCCGAAAGGTCAGTTGATGATGGGGGATAATGGTCGATGCAACGGTGTGCCCTTTTTGTTGAGCGGCACGCTACGCTTGTTTCGTGTGGCCGAGAACGGACGTGAGATTAACGTCTACAACGTACATGAAGGTGAGATTTGTGTGCTGGCAGCGATCTGTACGCTGGCCGATTTTGAGTATGACTATTCAACACAGGCCAAAGAGGACTGTGAGATGGCAGTTCTGCCGCCCGAGACGTTTCGCCAATTGATGAACGAAAGTGAAGTGTTTAAGAACTATATTTTCACAGCCATGGCAGATAAGCTGGTGGCGTCCATGCGGGCGATTGAGATGCTGAATTTTTCTAGCATCGAAGACCGATTGAGTGATTATTTATATTATAATGCCGATGAGAACAACACCATTACCGCGACGCACGAAATGATGGCACGTGATATCGGGTCCTCTCGCGAGGTAGTCAGCCGACAGCTGAAGAAGTTTGAAAAGCAAGGACTTTTGGAAATAAAACGCGGAAAAGTACAACTTAAATAAACTTTGATACATTTTGTGACAAAGTCACTTAATACATAATAAAAATAAAGTATCCTTTTGACATAGAAAATGTGACAGGAAAATACCTGTTAAGAACAGTTTCTTATGTTAGAAAGGATGTTTTTATTATGGCAGTAAATTTAACTAAATCAACTTTTGATTCTACCGTAGGTAGTGATACACCTGTACTCATCGATTTTTGGGCGGCGTGGTGCGGTCCTTGCAGAATGCTGACCCCGACGATGGAAGAGCTTAACGAAGAATATGCCGGCAAAGCCGTTATCGCAAAAGTAAATGTGGATGAAGAACCCGAACTGGCACAACGCTATGGCGTGATGTCTATCCCAACCGTATTTTTAATGAAAAATGGACAGATCGTGGATTCGTCCATCGGTGTTCGGCCTAAGTCCTATTACACCAAAGTGCTGGATGCGGCACTGTAACGGACGATTTGATGATGAAAAAAAGAATCGGCAGTGCGCTTTTGGTTCTGGTGATGGTCTCAATGTTGATACTAGCCGGATGTCAGAGCGCATCTGAATCGACAGCGAAAGCCGAAACAACCGGACAGCTTAAAGACGGCATGCGCGTTATCGAGATTGAAAAAGGTTTTTCTAAAGCCGATATCTCGGTCAATCGCGGAGAAGAACTGACGATTATCTACTCTGGAGAAAACGCGGGCGTCAGCCTGGAGGTTCCGGGTTATGAAGTGGAAAACACGTCAGAGAGCAACACGGTTGAGCTTTATGTCAAAGCAAAGACCGAAGGCGAATTTGAGCTGGTTGTGACGGACGGAAAGACAACTGAAAACGGGCTTTTGGTGGTGAAAGCTTACCAAAATGAAGCGACTTTCAGAAGTGTCATGCCGGAAGATTTTGAAGCAGCGATGACAGGGGAATACTTCCTTCTCGATGTAAGAACGCAAGAAGAATATGACGACGTTCACATTGAGGGAGCGACCCTAATCTCGGTTTATGAGCTGGAAAATCGGATCTCTGAGATTGAGCAATATAAGGATATACCCGTATTGGTCTATTGCAGATCAGGCAACCGCAGCATTGTGGCATCGCAGATTCTGATTGAAAACGGCTTTATGAACATAACGGATTTGCAAGGTGGCATATCAGCCTGGACGCGATATCAGGCAGGAAAATAATAAGTAAAAAGCATTTTAAAGCTTAACGATAACAGGACGAAAGCAATGGTCCTGTTATCGCTATAGTCTCAATTGTGAAAGAATTGACAAAGATGTGAAATAATAAACAAAGAATGGAATGGACATAAAAAAAGATGGTGAACATTATAAGTGAGCGCTGTCCGGCAAACCACCGCTGCCCTGCGGTGACGGTTTGTCCGACAGATGCTATGGAGCAGGCGGGCTTTGGCGTACCGGAAGTGGATGAACAAAAATGCGTAGACTGTGGGCGATGTATGTATGTCTGCCCGACAGGCGCAATAAGAATAGAGGGAAAATAACTATGGCAAAAAAAGTATTGATTGTTGGCGGAGTCGCCGGCGGCGCAAGCTGTGCGGCAAGGTTAAGACGGCTGGATGAACAAGCTGAAATCATCATGTTTGAGCGTGGTGAGTTTATCTCTTTTGCTAATTGTGGATTGCCGTACTATTTGGGCGGCACGATTGCAAACAGGGATAATCTGTTGTTGCAAACGCCAGAGAGCTTTAATGCGCGCTTCAATGTGGATGTGCGTGTGTTCTCGGAAGTGGTAAGCATCGACCGGGACAAGAAGATGGTGAACGTGAGAACAAAAGACGGCAAAGAATATAGCGAAAGCTATGATACGCTTGTGCTGTCTCCGGGCTCTTCACCGCTTAAGCCTCCGATTCCGGGCATCGAGCATGACAGAATCCTAAGTCTTTGGAACATACCGGATATGGACCGTATTAAGTCTATTATGGATGAAAAAGAACTGAAAACTGCGGCCGTAATTGGCGGTGGATTTATTGGCATTGAGATGGCGGAAAACCTTTTGGACGCGGGATTGAACGTGACCGTGGTTGAAATGCTCAACCAAGTGATGGCACCCGTGGATTACGACATGGCGCAGATTTTGCACAAACACATGGGTGATAAAGGTGTTAATTTGGTCTTAGGCGACGGCGTAGCTTCGTTTGAACCGGATGGTGACAGCGTGATGGTGAAAACCCAAAGCGGCCGTGAAGTTAAGGCTGATCTTGTCATATTGGCGATTGGCGTTAGACCCAATTCCGAGCTGGCGAAAGAAGCTGGCCTTGAAACAAACAAACGCGGTGGGATTGTGGTGGACAAAAGCCTTAAAACCTCAGATGAAAACATCTATGCGGTGGGTGATGCAATTGAAGTCATCGATTTCAACACCAAAAAGCAGACCATGGTTCCTTTGGCGGGGCCTGCGAACAAACAAGGACGAATGGCGGCGGATAATATTGCTGGCATGAAGCGCGTCTATAACGGCACTCAAGGGTCCTCGGTGGCGAAGGTGTTTGATCTGACCGTAGCTAACACGGGGATTAACCAAAAACAGTTGGATGCGGCTGGCAAAAAGTTGAATGTAGACTATAAAGTCACCGTTATGCATCCGGCATCTCATGCGGGATATTATCCTGGTGGTATGCCGATGACACTAAAAGTGATATTTGATAAAAAAGACGGCAAAGTACTGGGCGCACAGGCTGTGGGTTATCAGGGCGTGGACAAGCGCATTGATGTTTTGGCAACAGCCATTCGCTTTGGCGGCACCGTGTATGACTTGGAAGAACTGGAACTCTGCTACGCACCGCCGTACTCGTCGGCGAAAGATCCGGTCAATATGGCAGGCTTTATCGGTGAAAACATTTTGAGTGGCAACGAAGACAACATCACCGTGGCTGAATTGGCTGATTTACCCAAAGATACAGTGATTTTGGATGTGCGTACACAAGCTGAATATGATTATAGACATATTGACGGTGTGAAGTTGATTCCTGTGGACGAGCTTCGGGAGCGCATCGGAGAGCTTGATAAGAGCAAATCCTATGTTGTGACCTGTGCGGTGGGTATCCGCGGGCATGCGGCTTGCCGAATCCTAAAACAGAATGGCTTTAAAGACGTACGCAACTTGGCGGGCGGATGTAATAGCTATAACGTTGTCATGGATGACTATAATGATTTAGGCGATTTAGTCAATGAAAGCGGTAACCAAGAAAAAGGAAAAGTGGTGAATGAAAAAGTGAATACAGACAATACAATTGTTGTTGATGCGTGTGGTTTGCAATGTCCAGGCCCAGTGATGAAGCTCTATGAGGCAATGGAAAAAGCCGAAGACGGGGATTTAATCAATATTAAATCCACTGACCCCGGATTCTTTACCGATGCGGCGGCATGGTGTGCACGTACAAAGAACACCTATGTGAAGGGCGAAAAAGAGAACGGCGCGTATTCTGTCTTTATCCAAAAAGGATGCGTGGGCGAGGATTGCAATATAGATTTAGGCGCACATGGCAACGATAAATCCATGGTGGTATTCAGTGGCGATTTGGACAAAGCGATTGCGAGCTTTATCATCGCTAACGGTGGTGCGGCAATGGGACGTAAAGTGACCATGTTCTTCACCTTCTGGGGATTAAACATCTTAAGAAAACCCGAAAAAGTCAAAGTGAAAAAAGGCTTCTTGGAGAAGATGTTTGGCGCTATGATGCCAAGAGGCACAAAAAAACTTGGACTTTCCAAGATGAATATGCTGGGCATGGGTAGCGTGATGATGAAATACATCATGAAGAAAAAGAACGTAGCCACATTGGATGAGCTGATTGAAAGCGCAAAAGCCAATGGCGTACGTATGGTGGCTTGTACCATGAGTATGGATGTGCTGGGCATTGAAAAAGAAGAGTTGATTGACGGCATTGAGTATGCAGGCGTGGCCAGCTACCTTGGCGCTGCTGAGAGCTCTGACACAAACTTATTCATCTAGCGCAAGCTTTTAAAGTAAAACTATAAACGGTTTTACGTGAATCAAAATAGTAAAAAAATAAGCCCTGTAAGGCATGAT
>JBFLKV010000233.1:0-2686 GCA_040883365.1 Eubacteriales bacterium | reverse complement strand
TTGTTCTCTTCCAGCAGAGATTCGCCCTTTTTCGCATATCGGGGAATCATCCCGCCTAGAATGCGCGTCACCTTTTCGCTCCAGACCAAGGACCGCAAAGCACCACGGTCCGCCACCGCCGAAGCTGTTTGGCTGGCAGATGGATACTGGCTCAAATCCGATTGTAGCTTATCCGATAAATCTTTCAGCGTAACATCATTTGGTGCTTCCTCTGCTTGATCCAAATAGTAAACAGACAATCGCCCAAACAATTCTGACTCTTCCGTGAGATACTGTTTTTCGCATCCCTTTGAAAGGTTGGAGAAAATCGTACCCAGCTCTCCCGCCGAAAGCGCTCGCATCTCATCGCTATGCGGGTGTGTGCCCTGCACTGCACCTGTCTCGGTGTCCGCTGCATCAAACGCCGTTTGCTCAGCACCGCACGTTGGGCATAGCCACGCATCAGGCAAATCCCTAAAAGCGGTACCGGCCGGCACACCGTTTTTTGGGTCACCCATGGCCTCATCATAAACATAGCCACACACAGAACAAATATATCTTGCCATTTTGCCTCCATTTCTTAGCCTTCATTGGCTAATCCGAGATCTGCAATCCACAAAAACGTATACCTTACAAAATATAACACTTAAGTTTATTATAAAGGATTGCATACCCGTTTTCAAATCGAAACTTTAGGGCAAATCGGCGATATTCCTGTGCCCAACGTCATAGACGGCTCTTTAAGAAACCGAAAAGCCGCATTGTTGAGCGCTTCCGCGTTATCCATATTTACTATATAACCTACCAGTTTAATATAAACTATCCTTGGCTTTTGAAACAGTGATTTCATCACCTTGACATGCGGGGTGCTTCTACCTATTCTTCTTCTCTCCTACCCTTTCCAGAAACGCCACAGTTAAAATAAAAAACCCCGCGATTATGCGAGGTTTAATCTGTTTATATTATCCGATGTGTTTCACAAAACACCGTCTTCTTTTATGTTGTTTGCGATCAAACCCTTTCCACAGCTGTTGAACTTTTAGGTTGTCCTCAAGCTCTGGGCCGGTTTCTGTAATCTGTATACCGTTTTTCAGTGCCGCTTCACAGATGTTGGTGATCAGCGGAGCCACGATGCCCGATGATTGATACTTGGGGTGTACCGCCACAAGATACAGCACCAGTCGATCGCCGCGTGTCTTGGCGCGCAAGATGGGAATAAACCCAAACGGGAAAAGCTTGCCTTTGGACTTTTTAAAGGCCCCGGCCAACCATGGTGCCGCCAGCCCAAACGCAACCAGCTTATCATCTTTGTCAATAATAAACTTGGCATAATCGGGGTTCAGCAGCATCATAAAACTGCTTAAATAATCGTTTGCCTGCCGATCGCTCAACGGCACATAGCCAAACAGATCCTGATAGCAGGTATTCAACAGGTCAAATATCTGCGCGATATACGGTTTCAAGTCGCTGATTTTATTGAACTTTAAAAGCTCAAGATTGTTACGCTTTAGCGCAATATTGGATATGCGCTTGATACGCACAAAAGCTTCATCCTCCGGGTCGGGCATTGCAATCTGGTATTCCACCCAATCCACTTCCTTAGTGTAGCCGTGTTTCTCCAAGTGTACCGGGTAATATTCAGGGTTATTATAGGTGATGCTCAACGGCACTTCGCCAAAGCCCATAACCTGCATCCCTTCTTTATCGAGGTCCGAAAATCCGTGTGGCCCTGTCACATCAGTCATACCAAGCGACTTGGCCCAATCTTCCACCGCACCTAAAAGTGCGCCCGAGACTTCTAAATCGTCGATAAACTCGATGCGTGAAAACCGAACAGTTTTGATGCCATATTTCTCATTTGCCGCTTTGACCAAAATACCTGCAACGCGACCGACAATCTCGTCACCTTGATAGGCCAAAAAAAACTTGGCGTCGCAGTAATCAAACGCACCGTTTTTCTCGGGCAAATACATATTCATTTCGTCCATCTTAAGGTCGGGCACATAATAGTCCTTGCCCGCATGCAGTTTATCGGGAAAGTCCCGAAACGCTTTTAGCATCTTCTTAGTGACCGCTTCTTTAATAATAACCATAGCTTCTCCTAAAAAATATAATATAATTCCATGGGCCAAAAACAGATGTTTTAAGCCTTTAGCCCGTCTAACTATATCATAAAGCAAAAGGGGCGTAAACGCCCCTTACTGTAAATCCCATACATTATTCTTTCAATATCTAGTATTCTTCACGCAAACCAAACTCAGCCGACTCCACCCACTCTTCGGGTCTTGTCACTGCCTTTACAATCTCGTCAAGAATCAGGTAATGCTCCTCTTCCTGCGCAATCAAAAATGCACTCATTTCTCCAGTGTCCTTCAGCTCATCTGCCATTTTCTTATACAGTGCAATACTCTCTTTTTCCTTTTCCTGCGCTTCACGGTAGACATCCAGCTGCGCCGGCTTTTTGCCAGCAAACTGAAAGTTTGCGCCTTGTCCAAACACGCTTGCCATGGTGGCGCTCTCTTTCGTGCTCGGTTCCGCTTCCTTGCCCGCTTGCTTTGCACGTATCACTGCGGCGTGATTCGCTTCGTCCTTGGCCAAAGCGATGAAAACTTCATACAGACTGTTTGACTTGTTTTCTTCAGCCAGTTTAAGATAATATTTCTCGCCTTCCAACTCCATTTTAATCGCACTATCCAATATATCCATA
>JBFLKV010000232.1:0-4555 GCA_040883365.1 Eubacteriales bacterium | reverse complement strand
TTATGAAGCTGGATGAGGATTTTAGAAACGTCATTATCCTAAGAGAATTAAACGACCAAACCTATGAGGAAATCGCAAGACAACTTGCCTTGAGTGAGGGAACAGTTAAATCGCGACTATTTCGTGCAAGGAGCAAATTAAAAGAACTTTTAGAATAATCTCTGATATTGGGGAACTTTTTTGCTTAAACCTGCGTCTAATCAACGTAAAATAAAAGTTCTAGATGAAATTTAACGGAGGAAAAAACAATGAAAAAAAGAATTTTAATCATGATAATGGCCCTCATCATGCTAACTGGCATGGTCGGATGTGCCGCAAAGTCCTCACAGGACACGGTCGCTAATGATGTGAGTTTCTACAGCGAGGAAGTCGTCTACAACAAGAACGACAGGGTCACGACTGATTCGGACGAAATCTATCTAGAAGCAGAAGAGGCTGTCGCCGAGATGCCTGCTGCCGAGCCAAATTACGACGATGGCAGTGGCGGATTCTCTGACAATATGGATGCAGAAACGGTAGCTGAATCGTCGGATAGGAAACTGATTTATAGATCCTACTACCAAATGGAAACCATCGCGTTCGATGCGGATTATGCTTTGATTATTGATGCAATGAATAAGGTGGGTGGCTATCCGCAGAATTCTTGGGTCAACGGCACCAAGCCCGAAGAATATGGCGATAGCGGTCGATACGCCGAACTGACTTTGCGTATCCCTATCAGCAAATATGAGTCGTTCATCTCATCGCTTGAAGGCATTGGAAACATTCTTTCCAAGTCCCAATCCACCGATGATGTTTCGGCGCAGTACTTCGATACAGAATCGCGTATTCGTGTGCTGAATACCCAGTTAGAGCGTTTAGAAGTTTTGCTGGCACAAGCGGAGAATATGGAAGACATCATTATTTTGGATCAAAAAATCAGCGACGTGCTATATCAATTGGACAGCTATGAAGGCCAACTTCGCCAGCTTGATAATTTGATTGATTACACCACAGTCACCGTCACATTAAACGAAGTCAACGAAATCACCACCATTACAGAGGGTGAGTTGGGCTTAGGCCAAAAAATCGTCAAAGGCTTTAAGAATGTCGGCAAAGCTGTCATCCGGTTCTTTGAGGGCCTACTTATCGCTATCGTTGGCGGCGCACCAGCTTGGGTTCCTATCGGGCTTGTTACATGGTTGGTCGTTTGGTTAATCAAGCGTAAAAAAGCAAAATCAGCAGATAAAAAGTAAATCAAACAAAACAAGGAAGTGAGCTTTATGAATAAAAATATAATTTTCGTTTTAATCGCCATTTTGATCATTGCCGGCGTGGGTCTCTGCGCTTACATGATTACTGGCTCAAAAGATATCCCAAGCATTGAAGATGCCACAACCATCACCGTCACGGGCGAAGGCACAGTAAGTACAGCGCCGGATACGGCCACCCTCAACATCGGCGTCGCCACCACAGGTGACACGGCGGCAGAAGCACAAGCTGAAAATTCGGACGCCATGCAAGATGTTCTGGCCGCGCTGAAAGCGGAAGGCATCGCGGAAGAAGATATCGTTACCGCGTCTTACAGCATCTATCCGCAATATGATTATGTGGGTGATACCAATATTATTATAGGATACAAAGTATCAAACAATCTATCGGTCACCTTGCATGATATCGATTCTGTGGGCACTGTGCTGGAAAAAGCAACCGAAGCAGGTGCCAATATGGCCGGCTCAATCAGCTTTAGCTCATCCGAGGCAGATGCGCTGTACAACGAAGCGCTGGCCTTGGCTTGCGACGCCGCTAAAGAAAAAGGCGAAGTTTTGGCCGATGCCACGGGTATGAAGCTTAAAGGGCTGATTAACCTTTCCGAAGGTATCGATTACGCCAGCTCCTATGCCAAATCAACGACGTATTTTGTTGCTGAGGAAACTTCGAGCGTGCCGATCGAAACAGGTCAGCTGACATTTGACGCCACAGTTACCGTGGTGTATAGCGTAAAATAAAATCAATTTAAAAAAAGGACAGCGCTAACTGTCCTTTTTTATTATATGTTTTAACGTATTTTTAATAGTCTTTCCAATCCATCTCATAGGTGGTGTAGTGATATTTTCCGTCCGACCCCAGATAATCACCAATCAAATATAAAATTCTCGCATTGCTTGATAGAATAAAGCGTCCGGCGGTCAAGTATCCCAGTGTTTCGTTGGTGCTGGTGCCCATGTCATAGGTCACCAACGCATGATTATATCGATAAGTGGCATCGCTCTGACTGCCGTCCGTATAAATAAGCAATGTTGAGGAAGGTAAGAAAGCAAAAGATTCCACGATTCCGCCTTGCACCACCATGGTTTCAGAAGCGTTAAGGAATGAATAAATTTTGAAGTTGCCATAACCCACTTCCTCGCCGTAATCTAAATATTCCACCACTGCCATGGCTTCGCGATCCGGCGCCAATGCAAAATCCACACCTTCACAAAGGAACGTTTTTTCACCCGTTCTTTTATTATAGGCATAGATAATACCATGTTCGCCTGCGGCATTGTTTGCCAAAATCAGATCGTCTCCGTTATCCGCCAATTTGCCCTGCCCCGATACCTTGCCGATTACATTCGTTAGAATCAGCGACGTGTCGGTAAATGTGCATTTGGCAATGCGCATATTCTCGTTACCGGTCACCGCATACACGGCGTCCTCGTCATCAGCCCAGCAAAAAGAGGCTGTGTTAACGCCAAAATCCTCTTCGCCCAAATTAAACAATTTACCCGATTGAAAATCATAGACATACAACACTTGAGATTCGACATTCACATCAATGAATCCAAAATACCGCTCGCTGGCCGAAAAAGCCGCTTGCTGGATAGACGTAAACGCGGGCAGACCAAGATCGGTCAACTTACCACTGGCATTCACCACCATCCAAAGCGTTTCCCCATCCAAAAAGTAACTACTGTCTTCGGATGATTCATATTTAATATAGATATCCGCCGCACTGTTCTGTGCAATCAAGCGTCCATCTTCCATCAAAACCGCCAAATCATTCGCTCTGCCGTTCATATAAGCAGCCGAATTCTCTTCAGCGTTTATCGGATCAATATCTGTATTGATAACAGGTAAAGCTTCACCTGCAAGTGTCATGGTATAGGGTGTTTTATCAATGCCCAATGTCTTAAGGTCGGCCTCCAGATTGATTCTGGCCGCTTCGGCAGCATCGCTTGTCGGGTAAGCTTCGGATATCAGGCTGATGTTCACCTTGTCTGAACAAAGCACAGGGGTGAAACCCAAACCGTCCCCCATCTCGCCCGCCAAAAATTCATCAAATGCATTCACCATCACAAAATGGCTTTTGCTGGCTTCCGCCTCGCCGCTCTCCAAGAGTACGCGCAGTGTGTTGTCCCCTTCATCCACCAAAAACTGAACGGGGCCTGTCAACTCGATGTATATCGTGGTCACATTAGTATCTTCAACGCGTGCACGAAACAATCCGGCAATATGCTCGCCCAATCCCCAGTCGTTTTTCTGCACATAGCTGACCTTATCCACATTATAAAGACTGATTGCCAACCGATAAGGTTCGCTAAGCAAACGCACATCATATTTGGGCAAGGAGATCATCCCCACTTCATTTTGGGTTTCCTCATAGTCACTATAGACAAAGTGCAGGGCAATTTCGCTCTGCTCGTTAAAATAGTTAATGTCAATATCGCTGACACTGATGGCCTGCTCCTTAGTCTCGTTCCCACCGCTGACTTGTTCAACACTGGTCGTGTACTCGGGTGCTTTCTCTTTGCAGGCCGCCGCGCCAAACAATAGCAGCACAATCAAAAACGCAAACCCTATTGACTTTGTTTTAGTACTAAACACAGATTTCTTTCGCAAATTCACTGACTCTCTCTTTCGTTTCGGTTTCGTCGGCAAAATTAATCTTGCCGTTTTCAAAAACAATCTCGCCGCCAATCATGGTCATGATCACATCTCGACCGCTACCCGAGTTTAGAATACAGGATACCCAGTCGTTTGCAGGGGTAAAGGCGATGCTTGAGGTGTCAATCATAATGATATCCGCCAAAAAGCCTTTCTTAATTTGTCCAATCTCTTTTGACTTATTTAGCGCTTTTGCGCCGCCGCATGTGGCCATCTTCAGCGCCTGCATGTCGGCAACTGCGCCAGCATCGCGCGTAATCCCGCGCTGTAGAAGGCTGAGCAGCATAGTCTCCTCTATCATATCCAAGTTGTTGTTGGAAGACGATCCATCGGTGGCCACCGCCACATTCACTCCGGCGTCCATCATTTTTTTTATCGGCGCAATACCACTGCCGAGTTTAAGGTTGCTCTGCGGGCAGCTCATCACCGAAATGCTTTTTTCTGCCATCAGCGCAATATCATCGTCCGAAACATGCACGCAATGCGCCGCCGATAGCGGTACATCGGTCGCACCGATTTTGTCCAAAAACGCCATAGGCGTCGTACCGTGACGCTGAATTGCATCTTTGTGCTCAGCCTCGGTCTCGGAAACATGCACATGAATGCCTGTCTTTAAATCCTTGGCCATGTCCACCAATTTACGCGCGGT
>JBFLKV010000231.1:0-10461 GCA_040883365.1 Eubacteriales bacterium | reverse complement strand
CGGCGAGGATGTGACCCAAGCATTTATCGACGGAGCCCAAGCGGCGCTGGCAATCATCAAGGAAAAAGGCATCAAAAGCGTGTATCTAAAATCGCTTTCCCCATCCTGCGGCGCGGGGGAAATCTACGACGGTACGTTTAACGGCCGAGTGGTGGATGGCGCGGGTGTGACGGCGGCGCTACTGATCAAAAACGGCATATCGGTGGAATCGCTGTAGAAAAGATCGAAACGCATGTGAATATTTGGTTAAACTTAAACTTTTGCCCTTTTAACTGGCCTCAGATTGGTTTATATTTAAAATGGTATAATAAAATGCAAATTTACGATAAAGAGGTACACCTGTATGAAAAAAGATCTGGTTTTAATGATTGATGACGACAAAAACATATGCAATGTGGTACGGATGTATTTGGAGAAAGACGGATATGAAGTTGAAACCGCACAGGATGGCGTTCAGGGCTTAAAGAAATTTGAAGCCAGAAAGCCGGATCTTATCCTTTTGGACATCATGATGCCTGGTAAAGACGGCTGGGAGGTTATCCGCGAAGTGCGGGCCAAAGCCAGCGTGCCGGTGATTATGCTATCGGCCAAGGGCGAGACTTTTGATAAAGTTTTGGGTCTGGAGCTGGGTGCGGATGATTACATCACCAAACCGTTTGAACCCAAAGAGCTTTTAGCGAGAGTGAAAGCGCTGCTTCGCAGAACCAAGGAATCTCAAACCGAAGACACTGAGCTTAATTTTCAGGATCTGTCCATCAATATCGCCAACTACAAGGTGGTATTCAATGGCAAAGAGCTGGAGATGCCACCCAAGGAGATTGAACTGTTATACTTTTTGGCGTTGAAAGCCAACCGCGTGTTCACACGTGAACAGCTGTTGCAACAGGTCTGGGGTTTTGACTTTTTCGGTGACTCCAGAACGGTGGATGTGCATATTAAGCGTATCCGTGAAAAACTCTTTAACGAGGATAAGAACTGGCAGATTAAAACCGTTTGGGGTGTGGGATATAAGTTCGAGGTTAATTGATGTTTAATTCCATTTTTGGGCGGCTGTTTACCACCACAGTGCTGGTTATTTTGGTTGCACTGCTGTTGGCGGTTTCTTTGTCCGCCTATTTAGTTAGGGTTGAGTATCTGGATGACACATCTGTGGATATGGAAGCCTATCGTGCGGATTTAAACGATGCGTATCTTGATAGTGGCATGCCTTCAATCTCTAATATCAATTTTTTTCAATATATTTTGCAGTTTGCTTACGAAAAAGACATACTGGTGGTCATCTTTGACCAATCCGGCGGGATTTGGTGGTTTTCGCCAGCCAATATTGCCGAGGACGTCATGATCAGCCCGGAGGACCGGGACTTTAACAACCTGCGCATTCAGGCTTTGGCCGGGCATAAGATATCCAAAATCTTTGGCCAAGATAATATTATGGATGTGCCGGTGGTGAGCTACGCCGCACCGTTGACCGACGAAAATGGTCAAAACATCGGGGCGGTGGCGATGTTTGAAAAGATGGGCGATTTGGCGATTCTTTTCAGCTCCATCAATAAACAGTTTATGATATCAGCTGTGGTCTCTTTCATCGTGGCATTTATGCTGATTTTGGCTATTGCACGGTCCATCACCAAACCCATCAACGAGGTAACGCGGTCGGTTAAATCGTTGGCCAAAGGGGATTATTCCACGCGTGTAGAATATAAGGGTGAGGACGAGATATCTTATTTGGCCAATTCTTTCAATGATATGGCTCGGGATCTTGAGAATCACGAGGCCTTAAGAAATTCGTTTGTGGGTAATGTATCGCATGAACTGCGTACACCTTTAACGTCGATTACCGGATTTATCCAAGGCGTCATGGACGGCACCGTGCCCAAAGAGGAGCAGGATAAGTACCTTGGTGTGGCACTCAGCGAAACCAAGCGACTCAATGCGCTGATTACCGATTTGATGGAACTTTCCAAGGTGGATTCCGGCAAGTTCCCGATTCGTCTAACGGCTTTTGATATCAATGAGCTGATGAGAATCACCTTGCTGTCGTTTGAAAAACGCATTGATGAAAAGCATCTGGATGTGCACGTGGATTTTGAAGCCGAGAATATCTATGTGGCGGCGGATAAGGACAAAATTACCCAGGTGGTAACCAACCTTATCGATAACGCGATTAAGTTTAATGAAGACAAAGGTGTTTTGCGCATCGCGACGATTTTGCGAAAAAACAAGGTGATTGCAAGAGTCACCAACACAGGCAAACCAATCGATAAAAAAGATAAGAAATTTATCTTTGAGCGTTTTTATAAAGCGGATCAATCACATAACCGAGGTATCCCCGGAACAGGCATAGGGCTTTCGCTGGTGAAAAAGATATTGGTACAACATGGCGAGAGAATATGGATAGAGGATACACCGAGAGAAACCACGTTTGCATTTACATTGGAGTCCGCAAGAACATTAAAGAGTCAGCCTGTTGATTCTTCATTGGAGGAGAAATGAGCGAATATTACGATTTAGACAACCCGCCTGAACAAAGCGAAAGGAAACCCGAAACGCTTGAAGCGGGGAAAAAGCCTGAGAAGCCACCCAAAAAGAAGCGGGAGCCCCGCCGCAAGGGCCGACTTTGGCTGCTGATTATCGCCACGGGTGTTTGCTTGGTGGCGGGCATTCTGCTGGCGGTATGGGTGGCTGGAATAGATAGTAACTTGTCTAAAGAGGAAAAGCCTCAGGCCACAGAAGATGCGCGCTCATATGAAGAAGAGCAGGATATTGAAGATGTGATTGAACAGGAAACTGAGGAGCCGGACGAAGAAGAACCGGCTGCAGAAGAGCCTGAGACAGAAGGCGTAGAAGTCAAACCGATATTGGGCGGTGAAGCGCCGGATATCGCTGAATATGAAAATCCGGTCATCGCAATCGCGGAAAATTTAGGCCCGGCAGTGGTGGGTATTCGCACCAGTGTGCCTGATTTTACAGGCGGGTCGATGGAAGAAGTGGACTATGCGTATGGTTCGGGATTTGTTATCAGTGATGACGGCTATATCGTCACCAACCACCACGTGATTGAGGATGCGGAGCGCTATACTGTAATCATGAGTGATGGCACCGAATATCAGGCCAAGCTGATCGGCAGTGATAGCTACTCGGATATTGCTGTGCTGAAAATCAAAGTGTACAGCGAGACACTGACGGTATCGCCGATTGGCGATTCGGGTGCAGTGCGCGTGGGCGAACTAGCCGTGGCCATCGGATCACCTTTGGGAGAATACTTGAGCAATTCGGTGACGGTGGGCTACATTTCGGCCGTTAACCGTGAGGTAGATGGTAGCAGCTATTTGCAAACCGATGCCGCTATTAACCCCGGCAATTCAGGGGGGCCGCTGGTGAACAGCAAGGGAGAAGTTATCGGCATCAACGCATTAAAAAGCTATTTAGCGGGATTTGACGAAGATGGCATCCCGATAGCAACCGAAGGGATTGGGTTTGCTATTCCCATCAACATAGCGATGGAAGTGGTGCAAGACATTCTCGCCAACGGCCGTGCGGTAAGACCGGGTATTGGCATCACCTATTACCCGATGACGCAGGATGATGCGTATATCTGGGAAGTGCCTTTTGGTGGTTTGGTTGAGGAAGTCTCCAAAGGCGGACCTGCGGACATCGCGGGCATAACGGCGAACGATATCATCATCGCGGTCAATGGCGAGGAACTGACCGACCCAGAATCCTTGCCCAACATCATCCGAGACTTAGGGGTTGGGGCAACGATTACGCTGACTATCTGGCGAGGTGACGATGAGCAAGAGATTGATATTGACGTGGTTATCGCCGATCTTTACGAAATAGAATAGACAATACAAAAAGGCTTGGATCAAATCGATTCCAAGCCTTTTTTAGTTTGCTTAAATGCTTTTTAATTATTCGATATTAAATACAAAGCCCCATATAGAAGCCTGACTTGATTGGACAGAAGCTTGGGGGATTGCTTTGTAGGAAGCGGTAAACTCGGTTTCTTCGGGTGTTTTCCCGCTGCCTAATGTCACCAGTGCATCATATAGCGCGGCCGATAAATCGTCCACCTGAGTCACGATGAGCACGTCTACATACCCTTCCACAGCGCTGGTATAGCCGTTCTTGGATCCACTGACCGAAACGCGGTAGATGTGCCCGGCTGCATCGGTTTTTTCATTTAAACCAAAGGTATCCAAAACCTCACTGATGCTGGTATCCAAAGTGGAGTTGGAGTTATAAATAGCGCTGGCGTCCGGATAACGCGTAAGAACGCTTGTCAGGCCAGAAACGGTCAAATTTGGACTCCATTCCGAGTATACCTTGACAACCGTGATGTTATCCACAAGGTCAATGACTTCGTGAAAGCCTTTGGATGCGGCAACGGCATTGGGGTTGTCTTCGGGACCGACGATTTCGATGACGACATTGCTTTTCCCATTATCGTTTTCAGCGATCGCTTGCGCCGCGGCTTTGCCTTCTCCTGTCGCGTCATAGCCGATAGTCGATGCGATGCCGGTGCTGTTCTCAAGCGGACGTTCAAAAATAATCACGGGGATTTCTGCAGCTGCTGCAGCTTCCAGGCTGGCGGCAAGTTTGGCTTCGTTCACCGGGCATATCGCCAGCACATTAACGCCCTCTGCAATCAGCGCGGTAATTTGACTGGTTTGTGCATTATAGTTACCCGAAGCGTTGGAAACAGTCAAGCTGTACCCATCTTCTTTGGCCATAGCCGTGATGTCGTTGACGATTTTCTCGGTCATTCCGATGGTATCGGAAGTGGAGACGCCGATGATTGGCGGTTCCAACACCAGTTCCTTACAGCCTGTAAAAGCGCTGGATATGAGAAAAATAGAGAGTATGGTGATGATAATCTTCTTTTTTATGGACATAAAACTCCTCCAGTAGGTCGGATGCCATTAAAATACATCCTAAACTCGTATGTATTTTAAAGCATTTTTTTGGGCAAGTAAATAGAGAAACCGTGAACAATTGAAATGGATATAAAAGAAAGTCGCTTTTTTGACTATTTAGGTAGTATATCTAACAAAAATTGCTGGAAAATTATAAAAAAGCAAGGTCACGGGTGATTTATGCGGTTGTTTATGATATGATTATCGAGATTAAAACAAAATGTTAGACAGGAGAAACTTTTAGCCATGACTTTTATGGCAGGCAAGCCAGACAAGCGCCCATTTATACAAGTATTACTACTCGGAACATTTAAGGCCACATACGGATTGTACCTTAAGTTGAAGTGGAACGTGACCATGGTGAAAAACCAGGCTTATCGTACCCAAGGCCCATATATTTTGTTGGCGAATCATATTCACAATTTTGACCCGGTTTTTATACAGCATTTCTGGCCGCGCATTATCTGTTATGTCACCAATGACACCGTCTGGAAGCTAAAATGGCTTCGTGGACTTTTGGATAGTATCGGTTTTATTCCAAAAAAGAAAATGACGACTGATTCTTCCACTGTACGTGGGATTTTAATGCAGATTAAAAATGGTCGCATTATTGGTATTTTCCCTGAAGGAAAACGTTCCTGGGGCGGCAAGACCCTGCCCATTATCCCGTCCACCGCTAATTTGATCAAAAAACTCAAACTGCCGGTGGTTACGGTCAAGATTGAAGGGGCAATGGCCAGCCAGCCACGCTGGGCAAAAGGCGCACGGCGCGGGAAGATATTCTTAAACCCCGAAACAACGCTGACTGCTTCGCAAGTGGCGGACATGTCTGTTGAAGATATCATGCAAACCATCTCCAATGCGCTCGACCATGATGAAACGGCGTTTTTGCAAGCTAACCCTAAACTAAAATATCATTCAAAGCGACCGGCAGAATACTTAGAACTATATCTTTATGCCTGCAAGGACTGCGGTGCGCTTAAAAAGATGTATTCGGATAAAGATACGTTTACCTGTAAAGCCTGTGGTAGCACTTATGACCTTACGCGAGATATGCAGCTTAAGCATCAGACGACCAAAGAAATCGTCACGCTGAGCGATTGGGAAGAACAGCAGATTGAAATCACAAAAAATGCGATGATAAAGGCAGTCGAGAGCGGAGAAACGCTGTTTTTGGATGAAGAAGTCACGCTATATGAATACATTCGTTTGGAACCACTAAAGCAGTTAGGCGTGGGCAGCTTGCGCATGACGGCGCAAGGGATGGTTTTTGAAAGCGAAAACAGCAATATACGGGAATATCCAGTCAAGCAAATTACCAATATCAATATACAAAGAAACAGTCAACTGGAATTCACGATTGAAGATAGAACGTTCCGATTCTTTTTTAAGCCACGTGTGTCACCATATAAATGGCAGACCGCGCTGGGCATTGGGAAAACGCTATAATACTATATTTTTTTGGAGGATTTTTTTATGAACGGGTGGCATTTTGTACTGCAATTTTTATTGATCGGGGCATTTATTGGGTTGGCACTTATTCTAAAGCTCAATATCAAAGGCCTCTCCAAGCATCTGATTCCGACCTGCATGATTGCAGGTGGACTCGCTTTTCTGTTTGGTTCAGAAGGGTTGGGGGCACTCATTGAACTCATTACCGGATCGGCGACCAAGATTTATGTGCCGTTCGATCGGGAATTGCTCTTTACTGCGGTAACGCATCTGATGAGCGTTGGTTTTATCGCATTAGCGCTAAAAGACAGAGAAGGCAAAAACAACCGCGCGGTGGTGAAAACCGGCTTTGCGATCGTCAATGTTTATCTTTGGCAGGCGATTGTGGGCTTGGGAGTTACCTTGCTTCTGGCTTACACCATTTTCCCGGATATTTCTCCGGTACTTGGCCTGCTTTTGCCGCTTTCATTTGCGCAAGGTCCGGGGCAAGCGACATCCATCGGCACGCAGTGGAGCAACAATGGCGTTTTGCCGGATGGTGCGAATACCGGAGCGATGCTGGCCACAATCGGTTTTGTTTGGGCGATTATCGGCGGTATCATCTTGATGAACATCATGGTGAAGAAGAGTGGATTTAAGGTCAATGGCGGCATGAATACCGTCAAAGACGTCGATTATGATAAAGCCACAAGACACACCAGTACGATACCCAAAACCGCGTTTATCGACGATTTAACGATTCAAGTCATCTTGATTGGCTTTGTTTACTTGCTTACCTATGGCGTGATTGAACTATCCGCCGTTTTGCTGGAACCGTTTGGCACCTTTGGACAGACACTGACCGGTCTTTTCAGGGGCTTTGCGTTCCTGTTTGGAACAATCATTGCGGTGGGCGTTAAGGCCGTATTTAAAAAGTTGCGCCACAAAGGTGTGATGAAAGTCAATTTTGTGGACAACTACCTGATGCAAAAAGTTTCAGCGGTCGCATTTGACTTTATGATTACCGCATCCATTGCGGCACTTTCTTTCCAAAGCCTTGGCAACTACGGCTGGGCGATTCTGATTCTGACCACTGTGGGCGGATTCTTTACCATACTCTACACCACGCTGATCGCAAGGTTCATCTACCACGAAGAGCTTTTGGAAAACACCTTGGCACTCTTCGGTATGTGGACGGGTACGGTCACGACGGGTGTTGCGCTTTTGAAGGAAGTGGACCCGAAAGGAAAAACCAGTGTAACGGATAATTTGGTATTGGGGTCGGGCATTGCGGCACCGCTAGGCTTCCCGTTGATGATGATTCTGGCTATTCCGGTGACGGCGGTTTTGGAGAACAAACCGAGTCTGTTCATCCTCACCTTTGTTCTATTCTTTGTTTACTCGGCGATCATGATGGTCATGATGTGGTTGCTTAACCGAAAAGACAAAATAGAAGCGCAAGAAGCCAGTCAGAAATAACAAAATTAGTGCATTTCAAACTGTCGGTCTATCTCCGGCAGTTTTTTTGTTTCAGATAAATCATCTTTGTGTTATTTGCCGTTTTCGCGTATAATAGTTATTGTAAGTAATATATTTGGAGGTGCACTATGGGCACAAGACCATCAAGAGTGGTTTTTTTACTTTCATTCTTCATCGGCTTATACGCGATTTTGAATGAATATGTTTCAGGAATTAGCTGGCAGTTTTTGGGTAAGATCGGCGCAACCAATTGGATTTTGCTGATGATTGCATTTGTTCTTTTACTCGCAGGTGTTGTTTTTAGAAAGTTCTAATTAAGACAAAACAAAAAGCCTTCCGACTTTGGTGCCGGAAGGCTTTTTTTAATTACTGTGTATTAAGCATTTAGGATGCATTATAGTTTTCAAAGATAACATCAAAATTACTAATGAAAGTATCGCAGATATCGGGGTCGAACTGCATGCCGGCATTCTCTTTGATATAATCCAGCGCTTCAGAAGCCGAAATCGCTTTGCGATAGGGTCGATCATGGGTCAAGGCATCAAATACATCGGCGACCGACAGGATTCTGGAAGGCAAGGGGATATTGCACTCAGAGAGACCGTATGGATATCCGTTGCCGTCCCATCGTTCGTGATGGTGGAAGATGTATTTAGAGATATCGGTGAGATTAGGACTTTCCTTGAAGGTTTCATACCCAAAGACTGCATGACGCTTAATAATCTCAAATTCTTCGTCGGTCAGCTTGCCGCCTTTGTCTAGAATCTCATCTGAAATAAGTATTTTGCCTATATCATGCACCAAGCCGGCCCAGTAGATGGTTTCAACCTCTTTATGGTCAAAATCCATGCAAAGGGCGATTTCGCGGGACAGATTGGCAACACCGGTTGAATGATCCTTGGTGTAGGGATTATGCAAAGACAAGATGTTGAGTGAGGACAAAATAATATCTTTATAAGTGTCCTCCCGTTCTTCGGCCAAGTGTAAATAGTTATAAAACGCAACGGAAATGTCCTTTAGGAAGCCGGCTATTTTTAGGCTTTGCTTGGAAAAACGCACCGACTTTGAAGCATCGATACCCAATACCATACCCGCGACAATTTCCTTATCATGTTCGCAGAGAAGCAACATGGATTCATTAGCGCTCTTCATGTTCTCGCGAATTTTAAAGTAATCAGAACCGCCTATATGCGCTAATAAGTGTGCTTTGATATTGTCGGCAATCACGACTTCGTTTTTGGGGGACATGGTGAATAGATTAATTTTAGCGCCGACGATGAGATCATTGTGACCCACCTCAGAGATAATGACTTTATGTCCGTGCTGATAACGGAAAGCAAAACCGTGCTCAGCCTCCGGGATAATATTCACAGCTGCTTGCAGCAGATTGGAGAGAAAATTGGCCGGGTCCACTTTTTCGGCTTTGCCGATGTCTGAGGCCAGCTGCAATACATGGTTGATATCTTCTTCGTGCCGTTTTAAAGCGGTGTGGGTTTCTTGAAGATTTCGGGCGGTGGTTTCGGATTTGTTGAAATAATGCTGTAGGGCAAAACCAAAAGCCATAAAAGAAGCGATTAATAAACTCCGAGTAAATATTTGACCGGATTCAAAATTCATTAGATTTTCCATAATGGAGCCATAGTGGGTGGCGCTGAAATAGGTGGCACCAACCGCCTGCAGGAAGATAATGATTAGACTGAAAAACAAGGAAATATGAACGATATTTTTGCTGTGGCTGTTTTGTGTCACCCTTGTCGAATCGTGCTTTCCTGTGAATATCAGTAATACCACACGGAAAAGAAACATCAATACATAGCCGATGAGTACGCGAAAAGAGAGGGTGAAGAAGAGCGACTCCCTAGAGACGGAACCTAAGCCAGCACCAAGCTGCCAGGCGGGTGAGCCCAAAGAAACAAGATATGGGAAAGCGAAAAAGTATCCGGCCTCGAAAATCAAGCGATAGCCAAGCTCGACTGAATAGATGCTCTGATACCATTTATGCTCGTCCGTTTTTTTTGCGCGTAAATTTGAAAAAATGCCGTGCCATACAATCCATGCCATATACATAAAGACGGTATACAACAGGCCATAACCCTGATTTAAACCAGAAAACCACAGCGCTTGAACGCCGCCGAAACATGCGGAAATGAGGCCATAACGCCAGCCCCAAAGCACCGCAATAAATAATGGCAAAACAAGTCCGCCAAGAATAGTTATTTCATAGTTGGATGTAAATTGAATATGAATAGGTAGCGTGCTGATGAAATAGCTAAAGATGCCAAGAGCAACGGCGATAAGAACTCTCTTTTTATCGATTTTGTTGTTTGAAAAATTAGCAATAGACATGGAAACTCCCCTATAGCGAATCGAATGGTTGATTCGAAATTTCTAGCATAATTGAATAAAAAGCGGACTGTCACCACATATCATATATGAGGATACAATCAGTCAAACATACGGGGAGTTGTTTGGGTAGATTATACCGTATCTTTATTTGTAAATCAATCGAATTTAGCAAGAGAATTATATTAAATTGAGTGAAAATACACAACATGTGGGGTGATAAAGACGCTCGTTTCAAAGCATGTCCACACTTTTGTTATGAACGCCTTTATACTGGCGGTAAAACGAGGGG
>JBFLKV010000004.1:0-5497 GCA_040883365.1 Eubacteriales bacterium | reverse complement strand
TTTCGGTGATGAACTTAGAAGACGCCACAGCATCAGCCAAAAGCTTGAGCTCGGCCAAATCGAACGCCCTTGAACCCACAAAGAAGCCCCTCTGCGGCGATTTAACGATATCCAGCCCATATTGCCTCAATGCCGTAATATCGCGGTAAATGGCCTTTCTTTCGGCCGATATGCCCGCTTTTCTCAACGCCGCAATCATCGCCTCAACCGTCATCGGATGCGCTTCGTTCGTTTTGTTGGTCAAAATATCCATCAAGTAGAGCAATTTTAATTTTTGATTCTCTGTACGCATCGATATCCTTCCCTTTACGACTCATCATCTAATTATAACCTGATTTTTTATAGAAAAAAAGAGAACAACCTTGATATCCATCCGCTTTAATGCCCTTTTTTATTTTGGGTTGATAAAATGAATACTCAGAACGCGAAAACTGACTTGCCCTCACTACGGACACAATTGCTACTGTGTTGAGGTTGCGAATTCTGACCCGGAAAAATAAAAAAGGACAGAACAATGCCCGGAAAAACTTTTCCGGGCATTATCCCTTTAGGTATTTAGATTATTTTAGGAACCGCAATTTAATATGAAGCATCCAATTACATTTTGATAACGAAATCAGCATAAGCTTCAGAAGCATGTTCTCCGATATCCAGACCCTTGATTTCTTCTTCTTCAGTAACACGAAGACCCATGGTCTTTTTAATTGTCATAAACAGGACAAACGCTGTTCCAAGTGTCCAAGCCATTACGGATACAACACCCAGTGCCTGAATGCCAAGTTGTCCAAATCCACCACCGTCAACCAAGCCGGAGATTCCAGCAGGCGCAGCAGCAACCGCGAAGATACCAACACACAATGTACCCACCGCACCGGACAAGCCATGAACAGCGATCGCTCCAACCGGATCGTCAATCTTTAAGACTCTTTCGATGAACTCAACACCGAACAATACGGTGAATCCAGCGATAACGCCGATGGCGATAGCACCCCACAGGGATACAGCCGCACAACCAGCAGTGATAGCAACCAAACCAGCCAAAGCGCCGTTTAGTGTCATCGATACATCCGGCTTCTTATAACGCGCCCAAGATAGGAACATAACCGTTACAGCAGCAGCGGCTGCAGCCAAGTTTGTTGTCATAGCAATATGTCCAATAGCAACGTCAAGTGCTAATGTTGAACCAGGGTTAAATCCGAACCAACCAAACCACAGGATGAATACACCAAGTGCACCAAGTGTGATGTTATGGCCAGGGATCGCAACGGGTTTTCCGTCTTCGGTAAATTTACCAATTCTAGGTCCAAGTATCGCTGCGCCCATCAGAGCTGCCCATCCACCAACGGAGTGAACCAGAGTGGAACCAGCGAAATCGTGGAAACCAAGTTTTGCTAACCAGCCGCCACCATTCCAAATCCAAGAACCGGCGATGGGGTAGATCAGTAAGCTGATTATTGCTGAATAAACCAAGTATGAAGCAAATTTGGTTCTTTCAGCCATAGCACCCGAAACGATTGTTGCGGCGGTTGCACAGAACACAGTCTGGAAAATAACTTCAACTGGAGATGCAATACCGGCAGCAACAGGATCAAGAAATCCAGATGTTCCGATAAGACCACTGATGTTCTCACCGTACATCAGGCCGTAACCTGCAATAAAGAACAGGATTGAACCGACGGAAAAGTCCATCAGGTTTTTCATAATAATGTTGTTAGCATTTTTTGCTCTGGTGAAACCTGCTTCAACCATTGCAAAGCCTGCTTGCATAAAGAACACGAGTACAGCTGCGACTAGCATCCATAAAGTATCTAAATCACTCATTTTACTTCCTCCTAATAAATATTAAAAACTTTTTTAAAGGTGCTTTTTGCACCAATAAACTAAAAAAACGACTAACAACTAATGCCTTGAAAAGCCTTTTCTTAAAAAAATCTTAAGCTTTTCTTTCGGTCATCGTTGAGCCGTATTTGTATTTAGTTTATTCAATTCTCGCCATACCTAAAGTTTTGTCTGACTTGAAAAGCGAATCTCTTTGGTACGCTACTGCTACTTCTTTGTTTGGTTTGCTGCCATGCTATTAGCTTTATAAAAAACTTAGAGCACGCCTTCTCCCGTTTCACCTGTTCTAACGCGGATTGCGTTTTCAACTGGGCTTACGAAGATTTTACCGTCACCGACTGCGCCTGTTTTGATGGTTTCGCAAACTTTGTCTACCAAGGTATCTACTTTATCGTCAGCAATAACGACTTCGATTTTAACCTTGTGCAACAAGTTGTTCGGAACCACAGATCCGCGGTATGTGTCTAGGTTACCCTTCTGAACACCGTAACCCATAACCGAAGTTACTGTTACGCCGCCAGCACCCACTTCTTCCAGAATACCTTTAATGTATTCCGCTTTGTCTGGGCGAATAATCATTTCGACTTTTTTCATAACAACTCCCACCTCGTTTAGTTTTTTTGTGCGTATTCACAAATCTGTTCAGCAACCTGGCGCATTGAGACTCTGTTGTCCATACTCATCTTTTGAATCCGCCTGTAAGCCTCACCCTCACTGATGTATTTCTTTCGCATCAGTATGCCTTTTGCTTTTTCAATCACTTTACGGTTATCTAGATCTTCTTTTGCTTTCTCCAGTTTCCGTGACAGTTTTACCATCCGGTCCCTGTTCTGCAAAACCACGTCCATGGTGTTAAGTAACGCCAATTTGTTAAGTGGTTTTAGCAGCAAGGTGATATCATTATCGGCAATGGTTACTGCTGCATGGTCACGTTGTCCGCTTCCTAGCATCAGCACAACACTGCACAAGTTCTCATCACCTACGATTTTAGCAACGTCCAGACCGTTAATGTCATGTAGTTCAAAGTTAATCAGCAAAATATCTGGTGGCGTAAGCCTTATCCGTCTAATTGCCTCATTACCGGAAGTACATACATCCGTAACGTGATAGCCTGATCTGCTCAGCACGTGTTTTATTTTATGCGCCGCCTCCTTATCAGGGACAGCGATCATAACGGTGTTAAATATCAATTCCGGTTTCTCCTGTTTATCATAATTATTTAAGTATTAGTATATATTTTTTTGGGGGATAAATCCAGTCAAAATATATTCTTTACCCCGGAAGTGAAAATAAAAAAACGCCTCACTCTCGAAAACCCGCTCGGGTTTTAAAAGGAAACGTCATCGTTTTTCAATATTTAATTTATGTGTATTATAGCATAGGAATAAAGAATTGCAAGCTTTTTTTCTATGTTTTTTATTTTTTTATGTTTATATAAAAAACATATGCCCCCATAAGTATTCATACGCTTGTATATTTTTATATTAAAGTCAATTTAAGTTAAAAATATATTCACACTTTTAGGATTGCAATAGACTTAATCATTTGTTAAAATATGATATGTATCATATTATAAATAGGGGAGTAGTATTATGAAATCTACAGGAATTGTACGAAAAGTCGATTCTTTGGGTAGGATTGTTCTGCCTATCGAATTACGACGTGTCATGGGAATTGACATTAAAGATCCCATCGAGATTTTTGTCGACGAAGGTAAGATTATCTTAAAGAAATATCAACCGGCATGTTTCTTCTGTGAAAACGCCAATGATATTGTCACCTTCAAAGACAAAAAGATCTGCAAGTCTTGCTTAGAAGAACTGAGTCAGCAACTATAGTTTAAGCGAAATTTTATAAACTCGATTTTTCAAGATTTCCAACGAAGATGCCGTCATCACGACAGCATCTTTTTTAGTTTTACCTTTTGCCATCCATCTCTTTAGTTCTTCGGTAATCATCTCGTCTGTCACTTCGCGCACACTTTGTGCTTTGCCTGCCAAGATCAGCACCATTTCGCCTTTGGGCGGTTTTTGCTGAAACCGAGTCAGCACCTCATCAATGCTCCCCCGAATATACTCCTCATAAACTTTGGTCATCTCGCGAGCTAATACCATTTGTCGGTCGCCGCCCAGCGTCTCTTTCAGTGCACTCAGTGTTTTCACTATCCGATGCGGGGCTTCATACAACACCAATGTCCGCGTTTCTTCACTGATGCGTAAAAGCGCTGTTTTTCGCGGCTTACCGGATGTGGGCAAAAAACCCTCAAAGACAAAGCTCTCCTTGAAAAGTCCGGAAACCGACAACGCCGTAACAGCCGCAGACGCACCGGGGATGGGCAAAACCGAAATGCCCGCTTTCACTGCATCCGCCACAAGGTCGGCCCCTGGGTCCGAGATTAGGGGCGTACCCGCATCGCTGACCAACGCCACGTTTTTGCCTTGCGCTAATAACGCCAGTATTTCTTCGCGCTTCGCCACATCACTATGCTCATGATAGCTAATCATCTTGTTTTTAATTTCATAGTGGTTGAGCAGTTTGACGGTATGGCGCGTGTCTTCGGCCGCAATGATATCGACCGTCTCCAGCGTCTTGATTGCGCGAAAAGTCATGTCTTCCAAATTCCCAATCGGTGTTGCCACAATGTATAGTATTCCCGCTGTCATGCGTCACTCCTCATCTCGATGATAGATACGGTCTATTTCCTTTGTATACTCGCCGCCTTTTGTCCGCACGATCAGCGGTGGATCCACTTTTAACCCTTCGCGTCCGTCCTTGACCGCTTCCAACAATACCAAAATGGGTGGTTTATCCACAGTGGAATGAACCAGCCGCATACGCTTAGGCTCTAGATTATGTGCACGCATCGTGCTCATCATTTCGGGTAAGCGCACCACCCTTTGCACCAAAGTCAATCGGCCGCCGCACTTTAACATGCGGTTTGCGGTTTTGCAGATGTCTTTAAAGGTGATATGCACTTCATGCCGCGCGGCTTTAAGATAGTCATTGGGGCTTTGTCGCTGTTCATTTTCTTTCTCATACGGCGGGTTGACTGTAATCACATCAAACACCCCGTCCACCAATTGATGTGCTTTTTTAACATCGCCCTTGATAATCTTAAGCTTATCCTCAAGACCATTTAAAGCCACCGAGCGCATGCCCATATCCGCGATGTAATCCAAAAGCTCAATTCCGATAAGCTCCTTGGCTTTGTTTTGACCGGAAAGAAGGATAGGCACAATGCCCGACCCCGTACAAAAATCTAATACGCGATCTCCACGCCTTAACCGAACGTAGCTGGAAAGCAAAACCGCGTCCATGCCAAAGCAAAAGCATGCCTTGTTCTGTATGATCTTAAGGCCCTTATACTGCAAGTCCTCAATGGTTTCTTGGTTTCTGTCCGGCGTCACGTTTATATCACCCAAAAAGCATGGTCCGAAATCACCGCTTTGACCACCGACCAAATTTCCGCCGGCACACGTTTATCATCAATCACAGTTTCAAACATGGATCCATCGTCCAATCGGAAAACAAATCCACCATCCGGCTTCATATAAAAGCCCTGGTTTGCGCTGTCCTCCATATCGTCCTCGCTCCAGAAGAGCGTCAGTTTATCCTTATAAGGCCGTCCGCTGTATGGACAGAAAAGCGTACAATTGCC
>JBFLKV010000230.1:0-10619 GCA_040883365.1 Eubacteriales bacterium | reverse complement strand
TGCTTGATTTTTGAGCGCTTCATCACGATTAAAACGATAATCAGCAAGAGGTATATGAGCGCAAATCGCCCGATGTCGAGTCTTACAACGCCTTCGCTCATGATAGCCTCACAATCTGCCGCGCAAACAGGCTGACGATGTTGGCGTCATGGCTGATGGTGACACAGGAGATTTTGTTTTCTTCACAGAAATTAAATATTTGCGCCATCACGTCCACAGCACTTTCTTTGTCCAGTGCCGCCGTGGGTTCATCCAAAAGTAGAACATCCGGCTTAAAGGAAGCATAGATGGCCAGGTAAACTCGTTGGCGCTCCCCACCGCTTAAGGTGCGGGTGTCATGATCCAGCCCAAAATTGGCGTTGGTCAGCGACAGATAGTGCTCGATTTCGTCATCCGAGGGTTTTTCTTTTCCGGCGACTTCGTAGTATGTGGCAAAATTGCCGCGAATGGTATCATCGAACAAAAATACTTGCTGGGACACCAGAAGGACTTGTTTTCGAATATCCAGCGGGGGAATGGACGCAATATCCTCACCCCGATAAAGGATTTTGCCTTGCGCGGGGGAAAGCGTACGATTGAACATCTTAAAAAGGGTGCTTTTCCCCGAGCCGTTTTTGCCCACCACAAAGGTGGGGATATTCGGCTGTATCTGTATATTCGGGAACGTTATTAGGTTCTTAAACTGGACTGCTTCGGTAGAAAAAATAGGCGTCAATGGCTTATCCTCTTTTGTTTAATTCGCTATATAGTATCATAACATAATAGGTCACTCGTGGTGAAGAGAAAAACCATAATTGTCCATTTGTTTGATGATAAGATTGTGGCAGGTGCGATAATCATATTCGCCTTTTTTGCGGAATATGGTATAATAGGGCATATATAAAAAATGTAAAGGGTGATCTTAATAATGAGGAGAATTAAAAAAATGAAACGTATATTTCTTTTTGTCATGGTAATGGTGCTTTTGGTTGCGTTCACTGCGTGCGGCCAAGTGGGGATTAAAGATGCGTCTGCGACGCCTAACCCCTATGAGGAGCGCATTGCTGAACTGGAGCAAGAGATTGAACAAATGCAGCAAGAGAAGGACTTGGATGTTGCAGTGGAACAGGATTTGGCGCCGAATGAGGTGGTGACACCCACGCCGGTGGCAACCGCTACGCCCGAACCCACCAAGCCGCCCATCGACAACCCACAGATGTATTCCAGCTACGCCTATATGGTGTCTTTGGATCCCGCAACCGGCTATGCAGGATTTGATTATTTTCAGATGCTGACCGGAGATGAGGCCATTGATGCATTGGTGACTTACGAAGGATATGACGAAGTGGATGCGCAAGGCGAAGTCATGAACTGGGGCGAAGGCGGTTTTTATGAAAAGAACACGGATGCCTCCTTGCGGACGGTGGATTTAAGCACGGTGGATATTCGGATGATTATCAAAAAAGACGGCACGCTGATTGATGACATCGGTAATCCTTCAAAATCTGGCTTGCCGGATATTTTGGCGCTGTACAATGCCAATTCTAAGTATGTGCTCGACTATTACTTCTATTTTGTAACTGTCAACGACAAAGGGGTAGTGACCAAGGTGGAGCAAATCTACCGACCTTAAAAAACAAAAACATGACGGGGCAGCTTTTCTTAAGATGAAAAGTTGCCTTTTTATATTCCGGTTGTTTTATAAAGCCCGCACTTGACAAGGAAGAGCAAAAGGTATATTGTGTGACCATAAGGTCACATGACCAGAAAGTCATAAACAGAGACGATACATTATGCCAAAACAAACATTCTTAAATTTGCCGCCTAAAAAGCGCGCGCTGATTGAAAACATCGCCATGAAAGAGTTTGGAGAATACGGTTACGATTTAGCTTCGGTCAACCGCATTGTTTCGGGTTCAGGGATTGCGAAAGGCAGCTTCTATCAGTACTTTGAGGATAAAAAAGACCTGTTTATGCATTTATTAAACCAGACCATGGAATTGAAGCTATCTTATCTATCACCTATCGCTTTTGAGCCACAGGCGCACGACTTTTTTACATTATTGCGTGAGCTTTTTCTCTCGGGGTTGCGTTTTGCGCTGAATAACCCTGAGCGTGCTAAGATTGGTGAATGGTTGATGAGAAATCAAGAACATGAGATTTTCATTGAATTGATGGATGAATCGACATCGGTATCCAGCGATTTTTATCTGACGCTGTTGAAAGAAGCAGAAAAGAAGGGCGAAATACGAAAAGGTTTGGATCTGGAATACATCAGCGCCATGCTCACTAATTTAAGCGTTTCGCTGGTGAATTATGTGTATAAAAAAACCGGTGTTGTTTTTTCTAATAGCAAAGACATGATGATGAAGCATGTGGATGCGATGATTGATTTAATAAAATTTGGACTTATAAACCAAGGAGGTCAAAGCGATGATTAAAGTGGAAGGATTGTATCATTCCTATAACAAGGATGACAATTTTGCCGTAAAGGATGCGAGTTTCGAAGTGCCCAAAGGTGAGGTTTTTGGTTTTTTGGGGCCATCCGGCGCGGGGAAATCCACCACCCAGGGGATACTGACCGGGCTTTTGCGTTTGCAGAAAGGCAATGTGAATGTGGCTGGATATGACGTAAAAGAGATTAAGCGCAGCATGTTTAACAAAATCGGCATGTCGTTTGAGCAGTCCAATGTGTACAGTGCACTGACCGCAAAAGAGAACTTAAGATTCTACAGCAAACTCTTTGATGTACCCACCCAAGACCCTGAAGCTCTACTAAAAATGGTCGGGCTTAGTGACGTGGCCGACAAAAAGGCGGGCGAGTTTAGCAAAG
This sequence comes from Eubacteriales bacterium, assembly GCA_040883365.1. Classification (GTDB taxonomy): domain Bacteria; phylum Bacillota; class Clostridia; order Christensenellales; family CALMFG01; genus CALMFG01. Next base: position 7,807 of record JBFLKV010000230.1, on the reverse strand, counting down.
GGATGAAGCACCGCTTAACTTTTGCCAGAAGCATGATTAATAATCCCGAGCTTTGGTTCTTGGATGAACCCACCACCGGTTTAGACCCGGCAATTGCTGCGACCATCAAGGACATTGTACGCGAGAAGAACAAAGAGGGCGTAACGATTTTCCTGACAACGCACAACATGTACATCGCGGACGAACTCTGCGATCGCGTGGCGTTTATTGTTGACGGAGAGATTAAGCTGATTGATTCGCCAAAGAACTTGAAACTGCAATATGGGGCACATATGGTGGAAGTGGAATATGGGGAGAACAGCAACCTGAAAAAAGAAAAGTTCTCCACCGTCGAGGAAAAAGACATTAAAAAACTTCAAGACTTGATCGGCAAAAAGCATATAGCCACCATGCACACCAAAGAAGCAACGTTAGAAGAAATCTTTATTAAGGTGACCGGAAGGGAGCTGGTTTAGCGTGAAATTGCTTTCGAGTTTTATAAAAGAGATAAAGCTGGCATCGCAGAGCTTTTACTTCTATGTAGAAATCGGGTTTGCGCTGGTTCTGCTTATCATTGTGGCGTATGTGATTCCCGACAGCTTTACCGCCGCCAAAGAAGATGAGTATCTTTTTTTTGACGGCCCGGACGCGGCCTATGAGCTTTTGATTGAAGACCTTGATGACCTGGACGGCGTAGCCGAAGAAGTCACGATAAAAGTGAAGGGCGAGGAGATTTCGACCACGCTCTATGAAAACGACGAGACCAAGTATTACTTTACAGAGAATGAAGCGGACATGATTAAGCTGGCCGACAACAAGAACAAGACGGGTGCGGCGATTCATGTGGATGAAACGACGTTTGAAGCGACGTATGACTATTATCTACAAGGCTATGAGACCGATCGGCTGAAAAACATCATCTCGGTTTTTCACATTAAAGACCCGACCGTGCTTGAGCAAGCCTATGATAATCAGGAAATTCGTGTTTCAGAAGGCATCTATAAGCTGGGGGATAAAATCAATATCCTGCCGTCGCTATTGACATTTAACGCAAGCTTGATGGGTTTTTTCATCTTGGCCGCGTATATCTATATTGATAAACAACAGGGTGTAATCAAAGCCTATGCGGTGACGCCGTCGCCGATATGGCAGTACCTCACATCAAAAATGCTGATCGTCATGTTGACCAGCATTGTGACCACCCTTATCATCGTGATACCCGTTGTCGGAGCTGGCATCAATTATGGTTGGCTATTATTATTGGTGGCTACCACCGGCATGTTTGGGTCGGGGCTGGGCCTGTTGATTGGCGGATTTTATGACAACATGGAAAAAAGCTTTGGCGCTTTATATACGATAATGGTATTGCTGGGCATCCCGATTGCGGCATACAACATCCCGTCTTGGGATCCGCTGTGGGTAAAGTTTATCCCATCCTATCATATCGTCTATGCGTTTAGGGAACTTTTGGTGCCAAACGGAGATTTAGCCTATGTCCTTTGGGTTTCCTTAGGGTTTACGATGGCCGGTCTGCTGATTATGTGGATATGTAATATTCGCTATAAGCGGACGCTGTCAGTTTAGAAAGGGGGTAAGATCGATGAAAAAAATATTTGTGATTTTTGGCCGTGACGTTCGTGTGAATGTCAAAAACTTTATGGCGATGTTTATCATTCTTTTCCCCATTCTCGTCGCGGTGGGCATCAACATGTTTAGCCCAGGGATTAATGACACCACAGTCAACCTTGCGCTGCTGAAAGAGGATACCGATATGGTCTCTTACTATCAGGACTTTGCCAAAGTTGAGGTTTTCAAGACAGAGGCAGATGTCGAGGATCGTGTGGCACGACGGGACAACTTTGTGGGCATTTTGCCGGATGATAACGGCGAGTACTATATCCTTATTCAGGGCGATGAACCCCAAAATGCGGTGGTTGAATTCGCGCAAGTGTTAAAAGCGCTGTATGAAGTGGACGCACAGATTGAGGACAGCAATGCGGTACTACACGATTTTGGGAAAACCGTTCCGCCGCTTAAAAACACATTGGTCAATAGTATGATTTTGATGGTGTGTGTGCTTGGCGGCATGCTGATTAGCCTTAATATCGTGGAAGAAAAAATGGACAACACGGTTTCGGCCATCAACGTCACGCCCATGTCGCGTGCGTCTTGGATATTCGGCAAATCCATGGTGGGCTTGTTCCTGCCGCTGATCGGTTCGTTTGCCATGGTGCTGATTACCGGGTTTAACTATATCAACTATGCGCAATTGATGGTTCTGGTGCTAACTTCGGTCCTAATCAGTATCATGATTGGTTTTATCCAAGGCTTAAACGCTGACGATATGATGACGGCGGTCGCCGGAACCAAGACGATGATGATGCCTTTGGTCGGTTCGGTGGTTGGTGCGGAGCTTGTCAACCCCAATTGGCAATGGTGTTTCTATTGGTCGCCGTTCTATTGGATGTACAAAGGTAACAAGCTGGTGCTATCGGGCACAGGAGATTGGCCGCATGTGTTGCTCTATGCGGGCATCGTGCTGGGCATCAGTGCTCTGGTGTATATTTATCTGGCCCCGCGTATTCGAAAAGGGCTTGAAAAAGTATAAAAAAAACAAAAAATGCAGGAGGAAAATGTGATGAATTGGAATCCACTGGTTGGTTTGCTGGCGCTGGTGTATGGTGCACTCTGCCTTTTCTGGGGCGTCAAGAAACCGGAAAAAATCTGGGAGATGGGCAAGATTAAGATGTTTAGAAAAGTGCTGGGCGAAAAAGGCACGGTTATTCTGTTCTTTGTCTTTGGCGTCGCGGCCGTCGGTGTGGCATTGTGGCTGTTTATCGCCAACCCGATACCGATTAAATAGTTGTTTTCGAAAGAAAAAAGCCCGGAGCATCGCTTCGGGCTTTTTTTGTATGATTATAGTTGGTGATAAAAGCTGCGTTTGGTATAATAGACCAAACGAAAGGGAGGCAGAAGTGATGCGAGCACAAGCGATGATACGGCTGATGATGGAAAGACAGGCGCTGGTTTCGCCTTTTTTGAGCGAGACATATGAAGACCTCTTTCGGCAGTTCTCTCCCGTACATACCCGTTTTTGGATACGACCAGGGATGCCGCCCGCCATACAGCATCGTTTCACCTTTGACACCGAAGCGTATAACCGAGGGCTTCGGCGGGACAGAATCATTATCAAGGGGCGTTTTCAGTCCGGTCGCATCGGCTATGTTTTCACCGACGAGCTGCCGATTTTTATAGCGGCGTATGGTCAGCAGGCGCAAGAAAAAACATTGACTGATGAGATGGTCTTGCGCGTTTTGCAGGACGAGGGGCCGATGAGCATCAAAATGATGGCCGAGATTTGCGAAACACCCAGCAAGTATATTGCGGCGTCACTCAAAAAACTTCAGCAGGCATTTATCGTGTTTGAAGACCAGGTGGATGATGAGTGGGACAGGGCTTGGTATCTATTGTCGGATGAACTCGGTATTGATGAATCCCCCGAGTATACCAAAGAAGAGGCACAGAAGATTCTTTTGCATCGCTTTTTTAAGGCACATGTTTTTGTAACGCCTGAAATGGTGAGAAACTTCACTGGGTTTAAGGTGGCCGAAGTGAAGGCGCTGATGAATGCAGGTTTAGAAGCGGGCGAATATCAGCCGGCTGAAAAGATGGAGGAGAGCGGCTATATCCTTAGTGAGGATATTGAGGCACTAGAGAATACGGCGGATGAGGCGCCGGATACGCTTTTTATCATGGACAACAACGACTTTTTGGTGCGGGCGCATACGAAGTCGCTTAAAAAGGCATTTATTGAAAAGCCCTATAAGAATCTATACTATGTGCTCTATCGCGGGCAGTTTATTGGCGCGGTACAGGGACGGTTCACTTTCACGTTTGATGAGCTTGAGGACGTTCAACTGAAAAGCGAATATGCGGAAGATAAGGCATTAAAGAAGAGAATCATCGAAGCGCTATACACGATGTATGATAAAGAGACGTCACCGCTACAGCGCTATGCAGGAAAGCCGCTGTAATATAAACCAAAGGCGGTACGCCGATTGCATAACAGAAGCAAAAACGATATAATGCAAACAGCTTTTTTCCTTTAAGTTTAGGCAAAAAGCATAAAACCGATGAGAGGCAAACAGGGTATGGATAGAGAAAAGAGACCTAAGAAAAAATGGATAAGAAATGTCGGTGCGGCAGTGGCGATACTAATCATGCTGCCCGGAGTCTATTATGCAGGAATTCGCTATATCGGAAGCAAGAAAATTTCGGCGGCACTGTTAGGTGCGGCTGTTTTAGCGATTGCGCTGGTGATGATTGTTGGCTTTTTGCTCAAGCAAGAAAAACGTCAGCGTTTTTTAAAGATTGTGACGCTGGTTTTGGTCTTTGGGTTGGGACTTGTTAACTTGGGCACGTTGATATCGCCCTATTTTATTGCGCACAACACCACGACCATACAAAACCGTTACTATCCGAATTCGCTCAGTTATATGGCACTTTTACAGCAAGCAACAGCGGACAAGACGGTGTGGGTGGACGAAAGCAACGATTATTTTGATGGCGATAGCGAGAAAAACACCGCTACCGATTTTTCCAACCGCGCGGCGGTGCGCTATGCTTGCAAGACAATCGAGACCCTTTCGCCTTCGCCGGGCGAGCTGACCCAAGCACAAGAGACTTGGTTGCAATCCAAAGAAGATAAATATTTGAAGTTTGTTACCGTATATGATATCGGCCTAGTTGAGGACCGCGAGGAAACGGCATATGTATATAAAGGCATGGGGAGTTCCGATGATACTGATATCGTGTTCCTTTGGGGCGAATCGGGCGATGCTTATTGGATACCGATGGCGGTTTATGATGAGATGATGGGGGAGACGGATGAACAGGAATAAAGATTTAAAAAGATATATCATAGCATTTGTTATTGTCGCTTTGGTTGTTTCAGCATTTATTGTGGGTATGGAATTTGTTCGAGAACGGTATCCGCAAATCTCAGCACAAAACGGTGAGGACATATCGGGTAACGTCATCGCGCAGTCTTTCACACTCATTGTTTTTTACTTGATGGGTTTACTTTTGCTTTTGCCGTTCAAGAACCGTTTGGGCATGACGCATGTGATGCTCTTATCCTATCTCGTTGGTTTTTTGACGTTTAGTTTTATCTCGATTTTGCTACTCTCTTTGCATATCTACTATGCGCTGTCTTCGGTGCTGGTGGTTTATTGCATACTGACCGGCGTGCTCTATGGCTTTGTGCTCAGAAAGCAAAAGCAACCGCATCGGCTGGATAAAACGGACGGCATAAAACTGGCGTTTTGGAGTTTGGTGACCATGATGGTCGCATACGCACTGGCGCGTGTACCCATGAGTATTCTTTCATACGACAGCATCCAGTACGATTTGCTGGGCAAAATTTACGCATCCGAACATTATTATGTCGATTATGCTTACTACCTGATGGGTGGGCAGATGCTGGTGCCTTCGCTGATGAATTCGGCGGCGGGACTGTTTGGTTTTTCATTTGCTTATGGTGTGCAGAACATGTTTACGCTATCCGGCGCATTGCTGTTCGGTTATTTGCTGTTTGCGCAAATGCGACAGTCTGCGATGGACAAAAAAAGAGCCCTCTGGGCGGCGGCATTAAGCACATGGCTGCTGGCTGCTGGATTTTTCTATGTTTTTCTCGGCATCACATTGGTGCCTAATATATTGGCAGGTTTAGAAATCCTGTTCTTGATGGTATACCTATACCGCTACAGCCAAAGCGAAAAAACAGAGGACTTGGTTTTGTCTCTTGTGTTTATCTTGGCCTTTTGCTATACGCGTGTGGAAGGGCCGCTGGTCAGCGCCTTTTTGCTGGCCTATTTGGCCCACAGAAACCTTCCTGCTAAGAAACTTGGGGTTTACACCTTTGTGGTTGCGGGCGGCGTGCTATTGGGGTATATCAGCTTCTTTGCCCATGTGGGGCTGGGTTACACCGGCGATTTTCTATCGCTGGGCAGAAGCGCGCTTAGCGCGGGATTACTGCTGACGGTAGGTGTTTATATTTTCGCCAAAGGAAAGTGGTTTAAAGCGTATAATCGTCCGCTCTCATGGCTATATTTTGCGGCCATCGTGCTGTTTGCTTTGGGCATCTCCACCTTGGATATGGATAAATTCATCAATAACCTTCGGGTGATGTACCTTAATATGTTTGCGGAAGGCCTTTGGCTGACGGCTTGGTTTGGTGTCATTTTGCTGGGCGTTCTGGCGGTCTTTTTGACGCAAAAGAAAAACACGTTTTTGGAAGGGGTTATACCCATCTATCTTTTGCTGATGTTGGCCGTGTTTGCTTTTAGAACCACTTACTTGCATATCAACTGGAGTGATTCGGGTAATCGCCTATTGATGCATATTTACCCGCTGGTGATGTTTGTCCTAGCGGACAATCTAGCCTCGGCTTTTATACAGAAAAAAGACTAGATAAAAGCGCCTGCATATGCAGGCGCTTTTGATATATCTATATTGTTTTTTTCTAAGTAATTGAAGCATTATAGATGCTGCTAATTGTATCGTTCAGCATCGTATCAAATTCTTCATCGGTCTGCTTTGCGCTGAGCCCTTCCAGAAGAGCGCGCGAAAAGCTGGCAATCAGTCCGTGGTTTCTGGCCAGTTTTTCGTTGGCATCTTTTCGGCTGTATCCGCCAGAAAGTGCCACCACGCGCATGACCTTGGGGTGCGCGATCAATTCGGTGTAGAAATCATCAACGACCGGAATGGAGAGCTTTAACATAATCTGACCTTTTTCCAAATTTTCAAGATGTTCAAGGATATGTTTTTTTAGCAACGCTTCGGAGTGCTCTCTATCTTGACTGTGGATATCGACTTCGGGTTCAAGGATGGGTATCAGCCCCGCCTTTAAAATGATTTTCCCGATCTCAAATTGTTGGGCAACGATTTTCTCGATACCTTTTTCATTATATTCTTTAATCACCGAGCGCATTTTGGTGCCAAAAATATTGCGTTCTACAGCGCGTTTTAATAGTGCATCCAAGCCCGGCATGGGTTTCAGCATCTGAACACCCTCATCGACCGGGGCAAGTCCTTTATCCACCTTTAGAATCGGGACAATCCCTTTTTCCTGCCAAAGATAATCGGCGGTATAACGTCCGTCAATTTTTCCATCCATCGTTTTTTCAAACAATATCGCCGCAAGGATTTTATCCGAATTAAAAGCGGGGCTTTTGATGACGCGTGTCCGCATTTGGTGTACCAGCTCGAACATGGTTTTTTCATCACTATAAGCATCATTGCCGATGCCATAAGCTGCCAGCGCCTTGGGCGTACTGCCGCCGCTTTGGTCCAGTGCCGCAATAAATCCTTTTTTGTTGGACATGGTGACTGCTTGTGAATGATTCATGCTGTTCTCCTCTCTATATTTAAAGGTAATTTCTTATATACTATTTATAAACAAAATCGTAACATATGAATATTAAAGAAATATTAATGTTTGGCGTCTGACTTTTAAACTTTTCAAGAAAAAATATGTTGACATCGCTACACAATTGTACTATTATGCATGAAATAGTACAATTATTGGAGTTAAGGATGAATAAAAAAGCAGGCGAGATTTTAAACAAAACCATAACTCTGCTGGTGAAAACAGGGGGTTTGGGGGTCAGCATGGATGAAGTTGCGGCATTTGCAGGCGTCTCGAAGATGACCATATATAAGTATTTTTCCGACAAAACAACGCTTTTTGACAAGGCGGGCAAAGCGGTTATGGCGCGAAGCATGGCCGAGCTATCCGATACGGTTCACAACGATAAGTCCTTGGTTG
>JBFLKV010000229.1:0-9518 GCA_040883365.1 Eubacteriales bacterium | reverse complement strand
GTCTACCCCGAGGATTTAAGATTGCTTCGGCGTTTGGTGCGCGATCAACGTGCGCGGGGATATGAGGTATCCACCACGTTGGAGATGTGGGAGGACGTGCGCAAAGGGGAGTTTAAATACATTTTGCCTTACAAGGAAAACGCGGATGTGATTTTCAATTCGTCCTTGGTTTATGAGCCGACGATCTTGAAAAAATACGCCATAGAGCAATTGCATAAGATAGAAAAAGGGACGGTGGCCTATATGTATGCCACACACCTTTTGAAATTTTTAAACTATTTTGCTTCATCAGATTTGGACGAAGAGGTACCCAAAAATTCGCTATTAAGAGAGTTTATCGGCTGAATATGACAAGAAAATGAACAAATCTCAAAAAGCGCTTTTTATGCGCTTTTCAATTTGTTTTTGGTAAAAATTTGGAGTATACTATATCAAGTAGTTATGATTTTGGAGGCAGAGAAACTAATGGACAGAGTAGCTTTTACAATAATGGGCAAAGATATATATTGGTATGGTGTAATCATTGCGTGTGCTTTGCTAATCGGCATGGCTTTGGCGATGATTGAAGCAAAAAAGCGTGGGTATACGGCCGAAGTGGTGCTCGATTTTTTGATTATTGCGGTACCGCTGGCGGTGATTGGGGCACGTGCTTACTACGTGATTTTTAATTACAGCCAGTATCAGGGCGATTTTATCAAAATGATTGCGGTTTGGGATGGCGGAATTGCCATTTACGGCGCGGTGATTGGTGGCGCAGTGGCGGCCCTTTTCATGCGTTGGTTCAGAAAGTTCCCGGCGCTGACGCTTTTGGATATTTGCGCGCCTTCGTTGGTGCTAGGACAAGCGCTTGGACGTTGGGGCAACTTTATCAATCAGGAAGCTTACGGCAACCCGGTTTTGAACCCAAACTGGCAGTTTTTCCCCTATGCGGTCTATATCGATACGCCTAAAATGGCGGGGCAATTGGCTGGATACTACATGGCCACTTTCTTCTATGAATTTGCATGGAACCTCATTGTGTTTGGTGTTTTGATGATTTTCTTGAAAGGCCTTCGTAAGTATCGCGGCGCGGTTTTTGCCGCTTATGTGACGCTATATGGTATCGGCCGATTCTTTATTGAAGGGCTTCGCACGGACAGCTTGATGGTAATGGGAACGAACATACGCGTCAGTCAGGCATTGGCACTGGTTATGGTGGCGCTTGGCGGATTTTACTTAAGCTATGTGCTGACTAAAAAGCCAGAATACAAACTTTATGATGGAATCTACAGTCTGGATAATGCCGGATTTGATGATAAGTCAAAGAAGGAAAAGAAGAATAAGAATAAGAACGAGATTGAGTTTTAGGAGGTATTAGCCATGAATGGTATGGATGAATTCAAAAAAGACTTAAAAGAAGGTTTTGAGAACGTTAAAGAGGGCATTGAAGGTGCCGTTGATGAGTTAAAAGAAGATATCCAAGAATATAAGGATTCTGAACTCCGACAGGAAACCAAAGAGAACTTTAAAGCCGCTTTTAATGAAGTGAAAGAAGTGACAAAAGAAACGTTCGGTGAAGTGGCCGAAGGTTTTAAAAAAGGGACCGAAGAGCTTTTTGGCAAAAAAGAAGCGGACGCGGAAACCGAAGAAGACAAAACAGAATAGGTTAAGCTTTTTTTAGGCGTTTTACCCAATAGGATAGAAAAAAGAGAACCATGATTGAGTATCAGTCATGGTTCTTTTAGTATCTAAAAAACATATATGGATGATTTAATCAGTCCAGATTCTCCAAAAGCCGATGGATGTTGCGCTCCACAATCTCCAAAATCACGATATCAACATCCGCTTCTTCGGCCAAAGAAAAGTCATAGGGTATGCTGCGGGTATACTTAATATAACCAAAGCTCTCCGAGAAAAACTTAACTTGCGCATTGAAAAAAGAATCGCGGAAAATGAGCGCGCGCGTGGCGTAGTTTTCATTCAAAGTTTCTAAGTGTACCGCATATGAATCCACAATCGCGCGATCCGATGTAAATGTCTTTTTAAAATCATAGGTCATATCCATATCCTTTTTGTCGCTTGAAGGATATAACATCTGCGTTGTACCGCCATGCATGGTGTTTTCGATCTTGTACGGGATGCTTAAAAAATCAACATAAGTAAAATCCGGTATCAGCTCGGCTGTTTTGTCCATCATTTCTGTGTAGGCCACAACTGCGCCAAAGTTGTTCCAGTGAGAATCATCGTTATAATATACTTGTTCCACTTCTTTTGCATCAACCAATACATCCTTTAAATAGACTGAGTGGATGCCATATGCGTCCATCATTTCGTAGAGTCGGTCATAGTTGCTGGGTGCAGTGTTTGGCACATAGCGGTCTGGCATATCTTCTGGGTATATTGTGTTTTTATTGGGCGCAGAAACGAAGAAAAAGGCAATACCTTTGGCTTCATACTCATCCTGAATTGATTTCAATCGCTCACAGATGGCGGCAAGCTCCTCGTCCGAAACCACGATTTGTCCTTGATAGTCATAAACGGTGGCCGTTAAAAAAAGTGAATCCCTTTTACCTACCACCACATTGGGCACAGCCGATGTTTCGAATACGGTTTTTAGAATCTTTGAGTATGCAGTGACAAAATAGGGGCGAAGCGCAAAATTGTCGGCAAAATAAGTATCGAAATCCTGCGTGAACTCCAGATTGAGTCCTTCGTCTCCCAAAAGAACCGGCGACTCGGCCAACTGTCGATTTTCATAGTTCGCCGATTTAAATCCGAAAATCGTCAGAACCGTCGGTAGCAAAACGGCGGCAAAAAAGATGACGATATAAATGATTTTTTGTTTTTGTTTCATCCTTGCCTCCTTTTAGAACCTAAAATAGATAAACGGATTAAATGTTGATGATGAAATATTTAAGATACACAGAACCAAGAGCACCAGCGTTAAGACATATGCAAGTTGATCAAACAGCGGCTTTCTTTTTTCTGCCATCTTTTCTTTGAGTTTGGGTATCAGTGGCATCGTCGCCACAATCGCTACAACCAGTATCGACCACATAAACGGTGTACCGACTTTGGCATACAGCCACCTAGAAGTCAGCGTTAGATTGCCGGAAAACATGCTGCCGATATAGCTTATGGCATCGGTCATGCTCGGCGCACGGAAAATGGTGAACCCGATTACAAACACTAATGCCGCGTAGATATGCCGGAACACCCGTGGCCATTTTTCAGGCTGGAGTATTTTGTAGTTCTCCAAAAGCAAGAACAGGCCGTTAAACAGACCCCAGATGACAAAGTTCCATGCCGCACCATGCCAGATGCCGGTACAAAGGAACACGATAAACATATTAACGCCGGTTCGGATATAGCCATTTCGGTTACCGCCCAGCGGGATATATAGATACTCTTTAAACCAAGTGGACAGCGAAATATGCCATCTGCGCCAAAACTCTTTGATGCTCTGGCTGATATAAGGGTAATTGAAATTCTCTTTCAGCTCGAAACCAAAAAGCGAAGCCAAGCCAATGGCCATGTCCGAATATCCTGAAAAGTCAAAGTAGATTTGAAGCGCGTAAGATACTGCGCCAAGCCACGCCAGCCCAGCCGAAAGCTCTGCGGGTGCCGCGGCAAAGATGCTGTCCGCCGCCTGCCCGACGGTGTTGGCGATGAGTAGTTTTTTTGAAAGCCCGACGATGAATCGGCGAAGACCATAGAACACCTTGTCGGTCGTCATGGTCCGCTTGTGAATCTGCTCGGCAATATCGTGATATTTCACGATAGGGCCCGCGATCAGTTGCGGGAAAAAGCTGATGTATAAAGCAACATTTAAGATGCTCTTTTCAGAGCGGTTCTTTTCGCGATACACATCGACAATATAGCTCATCGCTTGGAAAGTAAAAAACGAAATACCAATCGGTAGACTGATGGGGGCCACTTCGATATGGGTGTTAAGCACCGTATTGACGTTGTCGATAATAAAATTGGTGTACTTGAATACAATCAAAAGCAGTAAATTCAAAATCACTGCAATGGCTACAAATGTCCGCTTCGCTTGTTCGGTTTTTCCGCCTTCAATCCATCTGGCAAACGCATAGTTGATGCCGATGGACGCCAGCATAACAAAAACAAATAAGGGTTCGCCCCAGGCATAGAAAATGAGCGAAGCAAACAATAACAAAATATTCCGCAGGCGTGGGCCCAGCGGAATGTATGCCAGAAATACGATTGGCAGAAAAATAAATAAGAATGTGGTCGAAGAAAATACCATAGTTTATCCGTCGATATATTTATTTATTGGCGGTTTGACGCCGAGTAAAAACTAAATTCCAGAACCGTTTCGCCGTCCATCACAAAGTAAAGACAACGTGTGTCGGTATCCACGCGAGGACCATCGGGGGTTAAGACCAACAGACCATCGCCATCGGCGTCCACAGCATCTTCGCCGTACGCTTTTTGAATGTCTTGTAAGGTGGAACCCACTGTTATCCCTTTGGCGGTGCTGTATGCATCCGATGTGATATAAATCTCATCGATATGATCGATATCATCCAAAGGATAAGTGAAGACCATAATGCCATCATACTGGTAGACTTTGTCCATGCCCGTATAGGCACAGGATACGGCTTCGCTAAAGGTGTAATCATCGCCCAGCGCATCCACCAGTTTGGACGCATCCGAGTTCAATGCAAATGAGCCGCCGTCATATTGAAAAACTAAGTCGTCCTCGGTTAAACCGGATTTTGCCGCACAAGCCGATAGCATGACGACAAACATGATGACGAGTAAGGCTAGTCGTGTTTTCTTTAATATCATATTCGTTAAACTCCTAAAAGTGTATTGTTTTTAATAGTTAAAATCCCGCGCTCATTTTATCATAAGCACCATAATACTTCAATCAAAACCGCCGTTTTTGGCTTACGGGTTGAACCGACCTTGGCTTAACCGCCACAGGATTTTCAAAAGGTTCCAGTTCCCTTTAATCGGGCTTATTTTGGTCGGTGTTTTGCCCTTTTCTGGATACGCCCGAGTCACCGGGACTTCGCAAGTTTTAAGCCCAAGCTGACTGGCACGCACCGAGAGGTAGGCTAACAGTTCATATGTGATAAAAATGTCCCGTAAAGGATGAACGTCGGGATGCAACAGGTACGCGGCCGAATAGCCCCGAAATGCATTGGTCGTGTCGGTAAACTTTTCGCCCGCAATCTTAGAGATGACGGGGGCATGAATCAAGCGCACCGCCAGATGGCGGGATAGCGGAGTGTTGATGGCTTTGCCGCCCGCGATATAGCGTGAGCCTTGCACAAAGTCATATCCCGCGTTGAGCTTCTCAATAAACAGCGAAACGCTCTCAATGCTATCCTTATTGTTGCCGTCGATGGTCAAAACGTTTTTGTATCCCCGTTGCAGGGCAAACCAGATGCCCATACGCAATTGCGCGCCCTGTTTACCCGTGTCTTTTTTGACCAGCAAGGTGTTCACCCCAAGTGCTTTTAATGATTCGCTTTCGGTACTGCTGTCGCTTGAGTCTCCATCGCAGATGATGATATCGCAGAGCGAATCGACCCCTGCGTTTTTTGCACGCGTCAGCTCAGCGATAATGCGCTCCCCTTCATTGATGATGGGGATGAGCAGACAGCTATCGCTTTTTTTGTCATGAAATTCATAGGCTTCAAACTGAGGCACGCCTTTTTTGGCAGGATAGAGCATACTATTTAAATACCTCGCTAACGTATGACATGGTTTGTTTGACGGTTTCGATATCACCGCAGTTTTTCATCTCAATCGAAACAAAACGGTGATATCCATTGGCGCGTAATAACTGCGCCAGCTCACGATGCAACTCTCGTTTTTTGGGCACAGCCAAATAGGGTTCGGAGATATGTACATGATTGATAAGATCCATATTCTCTTCTAAAAGTCCGATATCTTCACCATTTTCAATCACTGTTCCCATATCCACATTCACGCCCAAGCCTTTTTGCCCAATCTCCCGAACAAGCGCAAATGCCTCATCGGTTCGGTTGATGAAATTGGTATTGTAGATGGCCGGATTGGCTTCGATCGCAAACACAGTATCTTTTTTCGCCGCGTATTCGCCGATTTTGGCGATCATGTCCAGCCCTGCTGCCCGCTCTTTTTTGTCTGCCAGTACGCGGTTTTTGGGTGAACCAAAGACCAAATTTTCGCAATGCAAAACTTCTGCAAAATCGATGGCTTTTTTTGAATAATCAAGCAGGCTAGCGCGCTCTGCATCGCCGAAAAACACGCGCTCGGTACGCCCGAACCAGATGGACTGCATCGAGGGGATGGATAGCCCTAGTGCCGTGATTTTGTTATAAAAATCGTTTGCTTTGTCCAGATGGTCATATGGATTTTCCGAAATCACCCGCGTCGGCGCAACCTCTATGCCACTAAAACCGCTGGCTACAATATGCGCTAGTATTTCGGCGTCATCCGCCCAGTCCCAAGCAATGTTCGATATGGATAGTTTCAAATTCATTCTCCTGTTTTCAGTTCGGCTTCGATATAGGTTTTAATCTCAATTAATACAGTGGCTTTATCAGTGATGTATCCATCATGTCCGCCAAACACTTTAGCAAAGCGGGTTTGAAAGTCATAATTAGGCACCGCTCGGCTTTGCTCGTTAATAAAGGGCTTGTCATGCACCAACGCATATATTTCGGCCGCCGTGACGGGCTCGGTGGCCAAGTTGACCACTTTCAGTTTTTCTTTTAGCGCCGTTTGGATATCCGTCCATAGATGCGCCAAGTTATACATCTGAAAACGCGCGCGGCTGTCCGTAAAATTGAGTGCGGTAAAGCCGAGGCGTGTAAATTCGCTTTTTAACTTCTGTTTGGTTTGTTCGTCTGCTCGGCAGGCAAAAAAACCATTTGGTTGCAGAAGATAGTTTTCTTTGATTAAATCCGAGTCCGCTGAAAGAGCTTCGTATTTCTCTTTGTTTAGCATCGAGGGGATAATATGAATCAGATCATAGACAAAGTTCTTTTTTAAGTTTTTGCCAAACAATCCCGGCAGGCGAACAATCAGCGTACGCTTAAAGCGGTGCGTATTCTCCCTGACCCAGTTTTCCAAAACCAATCGATTATGGCCGTACGGATGCAACCCATCGGTGACCATCACGGTGCCTTCATCGACGCCCAGCGGATTCTTATAGACATCGATTGTAGAAATCAAAACCAAGTTTTCCGGCTTGATTTTCTTGATATTCTCAATGGCCCCGCTGATGGTTTTAAGGTCAGTCTCGGGGTTTTGGTTGGCCACAAACTTCTGCGCCGGTACGCCAGAATAGACCAAAAGCTGTGGCATCGTGCCAACGCTTTCCCCGATGTTTTTTGTGTTGTAAAGTGCGTCGAATGCATGTGCATCGGCCAAGTTGGAGCCGACAAATCCTGTATATCCCACCAGTGCGTCCAAATTTTTTCCCTCCTATGATTATCCTTGTTATTTTAGCATACTTAAACGTTGGCAACAACCGGGCGAAAACCCACTATAGTCTTGAAAAGAAGTAGGGTTTTGTGTATGATAAGCATAGTATTTTTTAACGGGGAGGTTATTTGATGGATACAAAACGTTTGCTCTATACCGCGTCTACGACGCGCCATTTGAAGCATTTTCACCAACCTTATATGGCGATGTTGGAGGAAAAGGGCGCAGTGGTTGATATTTTGGCTAACGGCAGTGCCACAGATTTCCCCGAACATCGTTTTTTTAATATTCCCTTTTATAAAAAAATACTCAGCCCGAAAAATATCGGGATTGTCCTAAAAATCCGAAAAATACTCAAAAAGAATAAATACGATGTGATTGTTTTGAACACAGCCCTTACCGCGGCGCTAGTGCGTTTGGCTTTGCCTAAAAGGATTAAGCGAAGCACACGCGTGGTCAACATCAGTCATGGCTATTTTTTTGGTCAGAATATCTCGCCCAAAAAAAACAAGCTATACCTCAGCATCGAAAGAATATTGGCCAAAAAAACCGACGATATTGTGGTGATGAACAGCGAAGATTTGGCTTATGCCAAAAAGTTTGGGCTCTGCTCTAAAAATGTATTCTTTGTACACGGGATGGGTTATGACCCGAAAAAATACTTCGGTGAGGTTAAATCGCTGAACAATGCGCCCACCACCGATCTCGTCTATGTGGCCGAGCATTCCGAACGCAAAAACCACAAGGAGCTGTTCAGTGCGATGGCAAAAGCTGTGCAACAAGGCGCTAACCTGACGCTGACCCTTGCGGGCGACGGTAAACTGTTGGAAGAAAACAAAAGATTGGCAAAGTCGCTGGGGCTTGCAGAACGCATCAATTTCTTAGGCTATATCAACAACGTCATTCCCGTCTATTCCACATGCGATTATGTGGTCAGCACCTCCAAAATTGAAGGGCTACCTTTTAACCTATTAGAAGCATTGGCTTGTGGCATCCCGTGCATCGTTTCGGATGTCAAAGGCAATCGCGATTTAATCAAAAACGAAAATAATGGCTATATCTATAAGCCGGGCGATATCGATCGATTGGCCCAGATTCTAGCCGTATTGAATAAAAACACGCGCACGTATATGCACATGCAGGCCGAAGCAAAAAAAAGCGTAACCCCCTATGCAATCGAAGCAACAAAAAAAGAGTTTGCCGCGATTTTTGACAAAGTCCTTATCGGTTAAGCGCACAGGAGCTACTATGCTATTTAATTCACTAGATTTTATTGGATTCATTATTATTGTAATCCCACTATACTTTATCATCCCGCACAAATTTCGCTGGGTGTTGCTTCTTGCTGCCAGCTATATCTTTTATATGAGCTGGAATGTTGGATATATTGCGCTGATTTTGTTTACAACAACCGTGAATTATATCATGGGTCGTCTGATGGGAACCGCCAAAACCAAGCGTGCACGTAAGGCTTTTTTGCTGATTGGGCTGATCGCTTCGCTGGCTGTTTTATTCGGTTTCAAATACCTAAATTTCATGATATCTATCGTCAACGGTGCGTTTACGCTGGTTCATAGTGATTTTGCTTTGACGCCACTAAACATTCTACTGCCGGTCGGCATCTCGTTCTTTACGCTCCAGACACTTTCCTATACCATTGATGTTTACATGGGTAAAACTCCGGTGGAAAAGCATTTTGGTATCTTTGCACTCTATGTCAGCTTTTTCCCGCAGCTGGTCGCGGGCCCGATTGAACGCAGCGAGCACCTATTACCGCAATTCTACGAGAAACACAGCTTTGATCCGGATCGTTTCCGAACCGGTGTTTATAAAATGTTGGGCGGCTTTTTTATGAAGATGGTGGTCGCTGATCGGCTGGCCATGATGGTCAACACCGTTTACGGCGCACCCGAAGAATTCTACGGGCTTGCCGTGGGGATTGCTACCTTTGGTTTTGCCTTGCAAATCTATTGTGACTTTGCGGGCTATTCGCTGATAGCCATCGGCGTTGCTGAGATTCTAGGTTTTAGGTTGATGCAAAACTTTAAATCGCCTTACCTTGCGACAAACATCCAGGCGTTTTGGAGCCG
>JBFLKV010000228.1:0-8689 GCA_040883365.1 Eubacteriales bacterium | reverse complement strand
CTAAAGATGGTTGGTAAAAGAAGAGGCTTGCTTAATTATCTAAAGTCCAAGGATATCGAAAGATACAGGGCGATTATTGAGCGGCTAGGATTAAGAAAATAATATTTGAGGGCGGGGATTTTTTCCCGCCCTGTTTTATTCATTAGCTCAAAAAGAAAATAAAAATTGAGCGGGCTTGCTTTATGGTGAGAAAAAAGCAGGTTGGTATGAGGACGAGGAGGATATGAATGATTAACAACAATGTATTTGAGACAGAATTCGGGGGTCGTAAGCTGATTGTCGAATCGGGTAAATACGCGATGCAGTCAAACGGCACGTGTGTAGTGAAGTGTGGTGACACGCATGTGATGGTCAACGTCACATCCAGCAAGGAGCCAAGAGAAGGTGCGGACTTTTTTCCGCTAAGCGTTGAGTTCCAAGAGAAAATGTATTCGGTCGGTAAAATTCCCGGCGGATTTTTGAAGCGTGAAGGACGTCCGAGCGAGCAGGCAATACTGTCTTGTCGCCTGATTGACCGCCCAATACGCCCATTGTTCCCAAAAGGTTTTTACAATGAGGTGCAGGTGGTAGCTACAGTGCTTTCTGCGGACCATGATATTCCACCGATTGTTTATGCGATGATTGGATCATCGATAGCACTCAGTATTTCTGATTTACCTTTTATGGGCCCAACCGGTACAGTAACAATCGGTATGGTGGACGGAGAATATATCGTTAACCCCAATTTAGAACAACGCGAAGCGTCCGTTTTAGATTTGACCGTTTCGGGCACAAAAGAAGCGGTGATGATGGTGGAAGCGGGCGCAAACGAAGTGTCCGAAGAAGTGATGCTGAACGGTATTCTTTTGGCACATGAAGAGATCAAGAAAATTGTTGCTTTTATTGAGGACATTCAAGCGAAGATAGGCAAACCCAAAGTTGAACCTATTGTTTATAAGCCGGATGCTGAAATTGAAGAAAAAGTAAAAGCTTATGCTGCTGATAAAGTAAAATGGTGCATGGAGACTTTTGACAGAAACGAGCGTCAAGAGCGCCAAGATCAGGTCAAAAAAGAAACCATTGAACATTTTGAAGAAGAATATGAAGACTGTGCAAAAGACGTAGACAGCGTTTTGTACGGCATGACAAAAAGCGTTATGCGCGAGAAAATATTGAGCGACGGTGTGCGTCCTGACGGCCGTAAAACGGATGAAATTCGTCCCATCTGGTGCGAAGTTGGCGTGTTGCCAAGAACCCATGGTACCGGTGTATTTACACGTGGTCTGACACAAGCGATGACCATCACCACTTTGGCACCTTTAAACGAAGGCCAGAAGATTGACGGCATCAGCGAAATGGTGTTTAAGCGTTATATGCATGCTTACAATTTCCCACCGTATTCCACAGGAGAAGCGCGCATGATGCGTTCTACTTCCCGTCGTGAAATCGGTCATGGTGCGCTTTCCGAGCGTTCGATTGCGCCGGTATTGCCCAGCGAAGAGGATTTCCCGTATGCAATTCGTACTGTAGCCGAAGTGCTATCATCTAACGGTTCAACCTCGCAAGCCTCGGTTTGCTCCTCAACACTTTCGTTGATGGATGCTGGTGTGCCAATCAAAGCCCCGGTTGCTGGTATTGCTATGGGTCTTATCAAAGACGAAGACAATGATCGACTTTCTGTTCTTTCGGACATTCAGGGATTAGAAGATTTCCTTGGTGATATGGACTTTAAAGTAGCGGGTACCGAAAACGGCATCACCGCTATTCAGATGGATATTAAAATCAAAGGTATTGGCGAGCCCATCCTAAAGCAAGCATTGGAGCAAGCGCGCATTGGACGCCTGTTTATCCTTGGAAAGATGTTGGAAGTATTGGACAAACCGCGCGAAGTCATCAGCGAGTTTGCGCCTAAGATTATTCAGTTCACCATTGATCCTGAAAAAATCCGCGACGTCATCGGTTCGGGTGGAAAAACCATCAACAAGATTATCGATGAAACTGGCGTTAAGATTGATATTGAAGACGATGGCCGTGTATTTATCGCCACACCTGACGCAGAAGCGGCAGAAAAAGCGAGAAAAACGATTGAAGCCATTGTTAAAGAAATTGAAGCGGGCGAAGAATTTGAAGGCACAGTGGTACGCATCATGGACTTTGGTGCATTTGTTGAGCTGGTGCCCGGAAAAGACGGCCTGCTACATATCTCCAAGCTCGCTCATGAGCATGTTAAAAAAGTGGAAGATGTGGTCAATATCGGCGATACAGTCCCTGTCAAGGTACAGGAGATTGACCGCCAAGGTCGTGTAAACCTGGTCAGAACCGACTTGGGCCCAAGACCGCCGAGAGAAAACAATGGCGGAAGCGACAGCTCAAAGCCTAATGATCGTGATAATAATCGTACCGCAGGGTATAAACCAAGACAAAGAACACACAAAAAATTTGATAAACCGAAAAACTAAAAGAAAAAGGCCGGAAATTTCCGGCCTTTTTTTGTTATCTAAAATTTTAACGTATTCGCTGAACAATAAATAATGAGGGATACAGCCCGCCGGCCTCAAAAAGGATTTCATCAACCAGCGAAAAACTCATATCGCCCTTAACAAGATTAACCAGCGTTTGTTTTTGATTGGTATATAAAAATGCATAGCCTTTGACTTTTAGCAATGTCTTCAGTTGTGCGATAAAGCCAGCATAAAGCGATTTGTTCTGTTTGGTGTCCGAAACACGATGACCAAACGGCATATTGGCAATCACTTCGTCAAACGTTTGATCAAGATCGGCTGTCAGTATATCGCTGACTAAAAAACCGATGGGAACATCCTCGTGCAAGAAATTAACCTTGGCCTTGTAGATGGTATCCTTCTTAATATCTACACCAATCAGCTCTTCACAGGGCAAAATGGTGTCACGTTCATACAAAAGGGTGCCCGTGCCACAAAACGGGTCTAGAACCGTCGCGTCTGCACTTAGATAGGGGCTTAAGGTGCGCATCATATTCGCCGCGATCACCGGATGGATGGAAGCGGGGATGGTTTCTTTACGATATGCAAAGCGCGTATCCAAGCTTGGGATGACCATATAGGCGTTAACAGCATCTTTAGCATAGATTAAGCGCAGCTCCAGCTGATAGTTGGATGGGCTAGATGAAAAAGCAGTGTCTCGAATGCTTAGGACCAGTGCTTCCATGGCCGCCTTCTTTTCCGGCGGATTTAAATATCTTAAGTCAAAGCGTATCTGATATTCATCTTTGTTAAGCAGCTTATGAATGCGATTGAGTATGCTTTTAAGATAGTTATGCTCATTATCGAAAGGATAGCTGTCAAGGTCAACAAGCGCTTCAAAGAAACAACGACTCACAAAAACATCCGTGAGGTGATCGACCTTAACTGACAAAGCGTTTTTTAAGGCCGGATACGCGCTGAAAGGGATTTTATAAGATTTAAGTTCATCCTTTAGGGCATCGGGTGTCTCGGCAGGGTAAGTAAGGATAACCGCAGTGTCTTTTAGACCGACGTCATCAATCGGCTCCGCTTTTTTCAGGCTGGAAAGTGCCTTTTGCAGGGCCATTTCCTCTTTGATGCGGTGTTTATCCTCAGTTGCTTTCGGCGTATAGGCCAGAAGAAACTTATAAGCGTCTTTAGAATAGTCGGTGTAGCCCAGTGCCAGAATTAAAGATTCCAGCACAAATTCCGTCTGCTCGGCTTGCAGTGCGTCAATCAGCACACGCGCATAGCGCTTTTGGTTGGCGGTGCCTATAAGTTTTGCGATATTCTTACGAAGCTTGGGGTCCTCATCCGCCAATAATTGTGCAGCCAGGTCGGGGGAGAGGGTGGTAAAGATTTTTTTCTTAAACTTTTCTTTATTGGCCGCATCACAAAGCACCGAAGAGGCTGATCGGCGAACGGATTTTTCAGTTAAATCGCTTTCTATGAATGAAAAAAGTTCAGAAAGAATATTTTTTTGTTCCAGAATAATTGAAAGCTGTTCTTTCTTTTGGGCAAGCGGCAGGGCTGAGTAGCCATGAATGGCTGAAAGAAGATTTGACATTATTTTTTCATCACCGAGTAAATCGTCTCCAAAATATGTGTATTGGCTTCCATCGCATGTGCTTTTTCCATTTCAATGCGATATTTGTCCCTGTTTTCATATAGCTCAACTAAATGTGCAACCAATGTATCGGGTGTTAAAGACTCCTGATATAAAAGGTCTGACCAGCCGTTTTCATGGAAATGCTCCGCGTTTAAAATCTGGTCACCACGGCTGGAAGAACGCGGGAGGGGAATCAAGAGTGCGGGCAAATCGAGCGCAAGAAGCTCAAATATGGCGTTGGCACCCGCGCGAGATAGGATAATATCCGATAGCGCAAATAGATCTTTTAACTCATCGTTGACAAAACCAAATGCTTTATAGCCTTTAATATCATCCAGTTCGGGCTTTAGGTTGTTTTTACCCCGCAGATGGACGATGTTGAACGTTTTTAATAGCGTTTTTAGCGATGCATCAATCGCATCATTGATGGCCACGGCACCGAGTGAGCCACACATGATCATCAAAACGGGTTTATTGTTCTTAAAACCACACAGCGCTTTACCACTTTCTGCACTGCCGGAAAGCAATTCTTTTCGCACAGGCGTACCGGTATAAATTGCTTTTTTCTTTTTGATATGCGCAATCGTCGGTTCAAAAGAAACACAGACTTTGTCACAACGTGGAATCGCCAAACGATTGGCCAGCCCGGGCGTGATATCCGATTCATGCAAAACAACGGGAATATTCAAAAGCTTCGCCGCAAAAACAACAGGCACAGTGACATAGCCACCCTTAGAAAAAACGACCTTGGGTTTTAGTTTGATTAAAATCTTGATGGATTGAAAAAAACCGTATATCACTTTAATCGGGTCTTTGATGTTCTGCCACGAGAGATAGCGCCGAAGTTTTCCGGCCTTGATGGTGTGGTAGTTTGTCGGTTCAAGGTATGGGTTGACCAACCAATGCTCCATGCCTTCGTATGTGCCAATATAATGGATTTCAAATTTTTCTTTTAAGTCCGGAATTAAAGCGATATTGGGCATCACATGCCCAGCTGTACCGCCGCCGGTTAAAACAATGTTTTGGTTCATATTTTACCCCTGTATGTACGTCCTCAATATTCTATCACAATTCAGTTAAAAAAACTTAAATAATTTATTCAGCGATTAAACGAAAACTTAACGCAAACGTAGCAATTATAGCATATTAAAGCATGAAGTCATACAAAATATTGTGTTTATACGTACTAAAAGGTTGAATAAACACTCAAAATTATATAGAATAATCTAATGAACGAAATGATACTTTATTTATATTAAGGAGACGAGAAGAGGATGGAAGAGAATAGGAAAGCTTTAAAGCAAATTGTACTTGCAGGGATATTCGCGGCGTTGGTTTTTGTCGTCACGTATTTTGTCAAAATCCCAGTGCCACAGATTTCACGCGGGGCATATATTAACCTAGGCGATACCGCGATTTATATCATCGCATCACTAATAAACCCACTTTATGCGATGTTCGCAGCGGGATTTGGTTCGATGCTAGCTGATATTGCCTATGGCGGCGGCATCTATATCCCAGCCACGTTAGTCATTAAAGGATTGATGGGGTTGGTCGCGGCCAAAATCGCTAAACGCGGTCAATTTGGCGCGTATGTGGTGGCTTGCTTGGTGGCAGGAGCCATTATGGTTGTAGGATATGGCGCTTTTGAAACCTTCTTGCTTGGCGGTATCAAACCAGCATTGGCTTCATCCGTTTTTAACCTGATCCAGTTTGCAGGCGGCGTGATTTTGGCACTGCCATTCTACGCTGTTTTGCCACGCATCAAAAAAGCCGGGAACCTTTAATAATTTAAGAAAGCGTAAAAGAGAAATATTAATGGAAATAAAAAACATCGAGAAACTATCGCCCATGATGCAACAGTATATGAAGCTGAAGGACAAACATAAAGACTGTATTGTTTTTTTTCGCCTTGGCGATTTTTATGAGATGTTTTTTGACGATGCGATTTTAGCCTCGAAAGAGCTGGAAATCGCCCTAACGGGACGAGACTGCGGTTTGGAAAAACGAGCGCCCATGTGCGGTGTGCCTTTCCATTCGGCTGACCGCTACATCGATCGGTTACTCAACAAGGGCTATAAGGTGGCGATCTGTGAGCAGATTCAAGAACCCGGCCCTGGCATAAAGCTGGTGGACCGGGACGTGGTGCGCATCGTTACCCCCGGCACCATGACGGAAAATGCGAGTCTTAATGAAAAAGAAAACAACTTCATTTTGTCTTTATTTATCGATGTAAACCAATTCGGCTTTGCTTATTCCGATGTTTCCACCGGCGCGTTTTATATCGGCGAAAAAGATTTGGATGCATCCTATTTTGCGCTATTGGATGAACTTCACAGGATTAACCCTAATGAAGTCATCATTAATACCACAAAAGAGGAATTTGTTCCAGTCATCCAGGATTTTTTTAAGAATAGATCACCCTTGATTAGCGTCTATCCTGACTGGGCATATGAGCTGGAGTTTGCCAAAGCCTCTGTCATCCGTCATTTTAAGGTAAAATCATTGGATGCGTTGGGCGCACACGGCCTTTCGTTGGCTGTGTCTGCGGCAGGCGGGCTTTTGGAATACTTAAAAGAAACACAGAAAATCTCACTGGCTCAGATTAATCGCTTAAGTGTTAACCAAAATAAAGCCTTTATGTTTTTGGATATGTCCACCCGAAGGAATTTGGAGCTGACGCAAACCATAAGGGATGGCAGTGAAAAAGGCTCTTTGCTTTGGGTGTTGGATAAAACCAAAACGGCGATGGGTGCGCGCATGCTAAAAACATGGGTTGGCCAACCGCTGCAAAATGAAGCGGATATCAATGCGCGATTGGACGGTGTAGAGACTTTTTATAGCGATGCGCTGCTGCGCGAAAGCATCCGTGAGGAACTTGTGCACGTATATGATTTAGAGCGATTGGCAACTCGAATTGCTTATGGCACAATCGACCCAAAATCATGTATCTCGCTTAAAAAATCAATCGAAAATATTCCAGCCGTCAAGACTGCATTAAACCAAAGCGAATGCGAAACGCTTAAGGCCATCAACGAGAAAATTGATGATTTATCCGACCTATTTGTTTTGCTCAACTCTGCGGTGATGGATGAACCGGCGGTCACCATCAAAGATGGCAATATCATCAAAGACGGCTATGATAAAAGCGTCGATGAGTATCGAGACGCCATAAAAAACGGTGATGAATGGATCGCTGAGATTGAAAAAAAAGAGCGCGAGGCCACTGGAATTAAAAATCTAAAAATCGGGTATAACAAGATTTTTGGCTATTATATTGAGGTGACCAAATCTTTTCTTGATGCGGTGCCTTACCGATACACGAGAAAACAAACCCTCGCTTCATGCGAGCGATTTATTACGCCCGAATTAAAAGACGTAGAGACCAAAAAACTTTCGGCTTCTGAAAAATGCGAAAAGCGCGAGTATGAACTTTTTGTGGCTTTGCGCGAAGAGATTATGGCTTTTATCGCGCGTATTCAAATCACGGCCAAGGCCATAGCACAAATTGATGTGCTACAGTCTTTGGCGCTAACTGCGCTTGAAAATCATTATACTCGACCGAGATTTATAAAAAATGGGGGCCTTGAAATCATCGATGGGCGCCATCCGGTGGTGGAAAAAATCATCAAGGATACGTTTGTTACAAACGATACGCATTTGGATACCAGCGATAACCGAACACTGATTATCACAGGGCCCAACATGGCCGGTAAATCCACATATATGCGTCAGGTGGGGCTGATTGTGCTGATGGCACATATTGGCTCGTTTGTGCCGGCAAAAAGCCTTAAAACGTCTTTGGTGGATCGCATCTTTACACGCGTAGGCGCAATGGATGATTTATCGTCCGGGCAATCGACCTTTATGGTTGAAATGAATGAGGTCAGCAACATCTTAAGAAATGCAACAAAAGACAGCCTTTTGATCTTAGATGAGATTGGGCGGGGGACATCCACGCTGGATGGGCTTTCCATCGCATGGGCGGTGACCGAGCACGTGAATGATAACGCGTTTCTTGGTGCTAAAACCATGTTTGCCACGCATTATCACGAGCTGACCGAATTGGAACAACGGCTGGAAGGCGTTAAAAACTATCGGATCACTGTCAAAGAATTTGAGGATTCGGTGGTGTTCTTACACAAAATTGAACGCGGCGGCACCGACCGTTCCTTTGGCATCGAAGTCGGAAAACTGGCGGGGTTGCCGGACAAAGTCGTCGGGCGTGCCAAAAACATACTTGAAGCGCTTTCGTCGTCACATGTTTTGGGTCAAGACACATCAAAGATTCACGACACGGTCAATAGTGCACCCGAAACTGATTATGCCGCACAAAGCGTGATTGAAACACTTAAAAAAATGGATATAGACGATTTATCGCCCAAACAGGCACTGGATAAACTGTTTGAGCTAAAAAGCAAACTGGATTAGAGGCAAATATGGGCAAAATAAAACTGCTTGATCAATACTTAATCGATCGCATCGCGGCCGGAGAAGTGGTACAACGACCCTTTAATGTGGTCAAAGAACTGATGGAAAACAGCATTGATGCTGGCGCGACAGCGATTACGGTTGAAATAGCCGATGGCGGCGTTAAAAAAGTGCGGGTCACCGACAACGG
>JBFLKV010000037.1:0-3111 GCA_040883365.1 Eubacteriales bacterium | reverse complement strand
CGAATGGTATGCTTTTATCCATAATGACGACCGTTGGCGTGCTTTTGGGGCTGTATATCATCATGGCGGGACTCAATTATTTTGTCAACTATTGGGGGCATGTGGTGGGTGTGCGGATGGAAGCGGATATGCGCGACGATATGTTTAAGCATCTGCAAAGACAGCCATTCCGCTTTTTTGACCAGCACCGAACCGGCAAGTTGATGAGCAGGATTATCAACGATCTTAATGAAATCAGCGAGCTTGCGCACCATGGACCTGAGGATATTTTTATTTCCTTTGTGATGTTCCTGGGTGCATTTATCATACTTGTGCGCCAGGAGTGGCATTTGGCGGTGGCCATTTTTGTGGTGATTATCCCTTGCATGATATGGTTCTCGGTGACCCAACGAAAGAAGATGAGCAAGGCGTTTAAGGGTGTGCGAGAAGAAACGGCAGATATTAATGCTCAGATTGAAAACTCGTTGGCCGGGATTCGTGTAGCAAAGTCCTATACCAATGAAGCGCATGAGATTCAAAAATTCATCCGGGGCAATCGCCGTTTTCGGGGATCTAAAAACAAAGCCTATAAGGAGATGTCTTTCTTTGTAACGGGCATGGGCTTTTTAATCACGATTTTAAATGTGATTGTTTTGGGTGCGGGTGGGTACTTGACCTATCGTGGCACCATATCGGTGGGCGAGTTAACCGGATTTTTGCTGTATATCAACTTGGTGATGCAGCCCATCCGAAGGCTTACCAACTTTACTCAGCAGTTTGAGCAAGGCATGAACGGCTTTGCGCGTTTTGAGGAAATCATGCGTGTTGAACCGGATATTCTGGATGGCGATCGCGTTTTAGAAAATGCGCAGGGCAATATTGAGCTAAAGAACGTTTCCTTTAATTATAATGATAAGGAAACGGTGATTCGAGATTTGTCATTATCAATACCCAAAGGCAAGACCGTGGCACTGGTGGGCCCGTCGGGCGGGGGAAAAACCACGCTTTGTCATCTGATTCCAAGGTTCTATGAGGTGGATAAGGGCGAAGTTTTGGTGGACGGCGTTAACGTAAAGGATTACACGTTAAACTCATTGCGCTCGGCCATCGGGCTGGTGCAGCAGGATGTTTTCCTGTTTACCGGCACCATCAAAGACAACATATTATATGGAAAACCCGACGCCGATGAAGCAGCGATGAAAGCCGCGGCCAAAAGTGCCCATATTGCCGAGTTTATCGAAGGGTTGTCCGAAGGGTATGATACTTGGATTGGCGAGAAAGGCGTGCGGCTGTCTGGCGGACAAAAACAGCGTTTGTCGATTGCGCGCATGTTCTTGAAAAACCCACCTATCCTAATTTTGGATGAGGCGACATCGGCGCTGGATAATGAATCTGAAAAAATCATTCAAAAATCGTTGGCCGAACTCTCCAAAGGCAGAACCACGCTGGTCATCGCACATCGGCTCTCGACCATTCGAAATGCCGATATGATTATCGTGCTGTCCGAAAAAGGGGTGGAAGAGCAAGGCAGTCATGATGAGCTTTACGCCAAAGCAGACGGGCTTTATAAGCGCTTGTATGATGCCCAATTCTCGCTAGAGAGCAGCCGAGGGATTCAGGATGCGTTGAATGATTGATATGAAAAAAGCCATAGAGATGTAAAAAAAACAAAACCGCCGAATTGGCGGTTTTTTAAGTTGATCGCGAGTTTTATATTTAGCGTCTGCCCCGAAGGACGAGTAAACGTACCAGTTGGAGGATGGAGGCCAGGGCGGCCGCCACATAGGTAAGCGCAGCTGCGGTCAGTACCTTTTTGGTGTCCGACACCTCGGTTTCGGTGAGATAATTCCCGGCGGCCAAAATGCGAATAGCACGATGGCTGGCATTGAGCTCGACCGGCAAGGTGATGAGCGAAAAGAGAACGGCCAAAGAAAAAGCAATAATGCCGATATCCATCAGTAAAGGAAAACTGAGAATCAATCCAAAGATGAAGATGGGCCAAGCCAAACCTGAACCGATGCGAACCACAGGCACCATCACCGAACGAAGCATTAAGGGGCCGAAGCTTTGGTTGTGCTGAATTGCATGCCCGGCTTCGTGTGCAGCAACGCCGATAGCGGCAATGGAACTTGAGCCATAGACGGTTTGAGAAAGATTCAGTGTTTTATTCTGCGGATTATAGTTGTCGGTCAATTCGCCGCCAATTGTCTGCACGCGCACATCGGAGCATCCTTCGGTGCGTAAAATATCCGCTACAACGTCCTGGGCTTGTACGCCGCGGGACGAAAAAACTTTAGCATACTTATTGTATGTGCGCTTGACGTGCGATTGTGCCCAAAGGCCCAGCAGTAGCGCAGGGATGATTAAAAACCATGTCCAGTCAAAATACATCATAACTACCTCTTTATTGATTACATAAAGTTTATGCGATTTATTTATCTATTATAGAACAAATATATGAACGAATTTTAAATTCATTCAGACTTTGCTTTGGCTCTGCGTGCGGCGGCTTTTGCTTTGGCTTTTTGGCGGGCTTCGCGGGTCATATCCTCGTGCCCGATGATAAGATTCCAAAGCAAACCCGGCCAAACCAATTTCTTAAACTGGGTCTTATGGCATTTGCCACAAGGCGGGAGGCGGTCGGTGTTCTGATCCAAACGCGTTATGTTGCCGCAGTTCTTACATTTATATGTGCCTTTTCTCGGCTTTTCACCAGTATATACAGCCATTATTCTTCTCCTTGTTTGGTCACATGCTCTTCACCGAGGATTCTTTCCAGCGCTGAAATTGTTTTCTGCGTGACCCCTTCACCAAGAATGATGATATCGGTCAGGCCAAAATCGCTGATTGCTGCCAGTGTAGCGTCTGTGGGGCCGGAGTAATCGACCAACAAAACAGGATAGCCGTTTTCTGTCGAAAGAGAAGCGGCGGTGACACAGCTGGCATCGATTGCACCATTGATGACATAGGCGGTGGTCGGCGAAGAAAGACTGGACAGTTCACTCAGAACGGCCACGGCCGTGCCGTCCATATGCGCCCCATAAATACGCTGGATGGTGATGTGCGTATTAAAGGACTGTGCATAGATCAAATCGTCCGGGATAACATAATCGCCACCGATGATATAGACGG
>JBFLKV010000227.1:0-17316 GCA_040883365.1 Eubacteriales bacterium | reverse complement strand
GCTATGAGAATAAAGTGATGGCGAACATCTTAAAAAGCGTGGAGAATCGCGGATTGCAGGATATCATTGTTGACGTTAAGGTCCCGATGGAAGAAACTATCGAGATTAAAAACGGCAAGAAAAAGCATGCGCTGAAAAAGATGTATCCCGCTTACGTTATGGTCAAGATGATTTTGACGGACGATTCTTGGTATGTGGTACGAAATACAACCGGTGTAACCGGATTTGTAGGCCCGGGCTCCAAGCCCATACCGCTGACCAATAAAGAAGTACGTGCGATGGGTGTTGAAGATGTCCATGTCAAGCTGGATGTAGAAGTCGGTGATAGCGTCATCGTCACATCCGGTCCACTGGAGAGCTTTGTTGGCAACGTCGAGGAAGTTCAGCCCGAGAAGCAGAAAGTTAAAGTTGTGGTTTCCATGTTTGGTAGAGATACACTGGTGGAACTCGATTTTGTACAGATTAGAAGGATATAAAGCCGCTTTTTAATTAAAGCGTTTATATAGGATAGAGCGCGATTGGCTCTGTCTTAATGTGGGAGGGCCTCAAATATAACATCTGGCCCGATACAACCACGTTTTGGTTTATAGGAGGTGTAAAAACCACATGGCAAAAAAAGTTATTGGTTATATTAAACTGCAAATCCCTGCAGGTAAAGCGACACCGGCACCACCGGTTGGTCCTGCCTTGGGTCAGCACGGCGTAAACATCATGGGTTTTTGTAAACAGTTTAATGAAGCAACCAACAAACAGGCGGGATATATTATTCCGGTTGTTATTACCGTATACGCGGACAGAACGTTTTCGTTTATCACAAAAACTCCGCCGGCACCGGTTTTGATCAAAAAGGCAATCAATCTTGATAAGGGTTCGGGTGAACCGCACACTAACAAAGTGGGCAAAATCACACGCGACCAGCTAAGAGAGATCGCAAAGACAAAAGAACCGGATTTAAACGCAGCCGATGAAGATGCGGCCATCAGCATGATTGCAGGTACCGCACGTAGCATGGGCGTGGAAGTCGTCGACTAAATAGTTGTGGGAGAAAAACGCGAGAAAAACGTTTTTCGGCATACCACGAGGAGGAAATGATGAAACACGGAAAAAATTATACTGAGAGTTTAAAATCTTACGATAAACCGACACTCTACGATCCGAACGAAGCTTGTGAACTGGTCGTGAGTACGGCAAAAGCAAAATTTGATGAAACCATCGAATGTGCGATACGCTTGGGCGTCGATCCCCGTCACGCGGACCAACAGGTACGTGGCGCAGTGGTTCTTCCGCACGGAACGGGTAAAACCATTCGTGTTTTGGTAATCGCCAAGGGCGAAAAAGCCAAAGAAGCGCAAGCTGCTGGTGCTGATTTTGTTGGTGCTGAAGATATGGTTGAAAAAATCCAAAAAGAAAACTGGTTTGGATTTGATGTGATGGTGGCAACACCTGACGTTATGGGTCTGATCGGCCGTTTGGGTCGTGTTTTGGGTCCTAAGGGCTTGATGCCAAACCCGAAATCGGGCACAGTGACGATGGACGTTGCAAAAGCCATCGAAGATATCAAAGCAGGTAAAGTGGAGTATCGTGTAGACAAAACATCGATTATCCATGTATCGATTGGCAAGAAAAGCTTTGGTGCAGAGAAAATTTTAGAGAACTTTCGCGTACTGATGGAAGCCATCATTAAAGCCAAGCCGTCTGCGGCGAAGGGAACATACTTAAGAAGTGTTGTAATCTCTTCCACCATGGGCCCTGGCATCAAAGTCAACGGACAAAAGTTTGTGTAAACGTTGACAAACTGCCGGGAAACTGGTAGTATAACGTGCAATTAAAAACTTAATATTGTCAGCCATAGACCGTCGGTGCTGCAAGTCAGCTTAATCGGAAATTTCCAACCTGCGATAGGTGAGTACCAAGCGAAAGCTTAATGTGTATGTATACCCTTTTTGTCTGTGAGTCAATCTTGGCAAAAAGGGTTTTTTAATTGATAGAATGGCAAAGAGAAGGAGGTGTACTCGTTTGAGCGAAAAAACGATCGAGGTTAAAAAACAACAGGTTGAAGAAGTCAAGCAAAAGTTTGAAAAATCAAAATCGATTCTCTTTTACGACTACAGAGGACTGACGGTTGATGAAGTATCCGAGCTTAGAAACCAGTTCAGAGCAGCCGGCGTTGAGTATAAAGTTATTAAAAACAATATCTTAAGACGCGCTGCAAAAGAGCAGAATATCGAAGGCTTAGATTCAATTCTGACCGGTCCTACAGCAGCTGTATTTGGTTATAACGATGCAGTAAGCGGCCCCAAAGTGCTGGTAGACTTTGTTAAGAAAGTCAAAAAGACCGAGATTAAAGTCGGTGTTTTAAGCGGCGATGTGGTGGACGTGGAACAGATTAAACAGCTGGCAAGCCTGCCGACAAGAGAAGAGCTGATTGCGAAACTTGCCGGTACATTGAACGCCCCGATTGGGGGACTTGCAATGGCACTCAACGCGATTCCGTCGGGATTTGCAAGAGCATTGGCTGCTGTGCGTGATCAGAAACAAGCTTAAAAAAAGTAATTATTTTGGAGGAAAGTATTCATGGATGTAACAAAAATTTTAGAAGAAATTAAAACTGCTACAGTGATTGAACTGTCTGAATTGGTTAAAGCAATCGAAGAAGAATTTGGCGTAAGCGCTGCGGCTCCTGTTGCAGTTGCTGCTGCTGGTGCTGCACCGGCTGCTGCTGCTGAAGAAAAAGACGAATTTGATGTTATCTTGAAAGCTGCTGGAGCAGAAAAAATCAAGGTAATCAAAGTGGTTCGTGAACTGACTGGCCTTGGCTTGAAAGAAGCTAAAGACTTGGTAGATGGCGCGCCTAAGGCTGTTAAAGAAGGTGCAAGCAAAGACGATGCTGAGAAGATTATGGCTCAGTTGAAAGAAGCTGGCGCTGACGTAGAAATGAAATAAGTAAATTAATAAAAAAGACAACCCGTTGGGGTTGTCTTTTTTTATTGTAAAAGCCCAATAATTGAAAAAAAATTAGGGGTATGATAGAATAATCCTATTAATCCTATGTTATATGTTTTGGAGAGGGAAATATGGCCTTAATAAAAAAGTATGATGATCAACAAAATCTCTGGCAGCTTGATTTATCCGGCGAGATTGATATCTATAATGCTGAAGATTTGAAACAGGATTTACATGCGTTGATAGACGAGCACAAAGGTGATGTGATTATCGATTGCAAAGGATTGCAGTATATCGATTCCACAGGGCTTGGCGTGCTTGTTTCTGCGTTGAAAGTAGTGAAAGATTATAACGGATATGTCAAACTGACAAGTTTAAAATCTCATATCGCGAAGATCTTTAATTTAACCGGGCTTACAAAGATTATGGAAATAGAGGAGTACAAAGATGAAGCATAATCGCATCTTTTTGGCGTTGCCTGCAAAAGCGGAATATATCCTAACGGTTAGAATGCTGGTCGCATCGGTAGCATCGCGTATGAGCTTCTCTGTGGACACCATAGAGGACATTAAATCAGGCGCTGCGGAAGCATGCATTCTTTTTTTAACCACAAAAAACGCCCCCGAGCTTTTGAATATTGAAGTGACAGCGGATGATAAGTTTGTGGTTACCATCACAGGAGAAGGTTTGGCTGAGAGTGCTCAGGAGGTTGATCGAGATGGGGAAGAATTGGCCAAATGCTTGATTGAAGAATTCTATGACCGTGCAGACTATGAGTATGACAAAGATACGTTGGCAAAAATCGTACTTGTGAAGCAAAGTTAGGCGCTTTAAGGAGTTTCTATTGAGTACTGTAGATTATACACAATTAAGCAACGATGAACTGATCAACCGGTATTATGAAACAAAAGACTTCGCTTTACGCAATATGGTGTTGGAGCGTTTTTTGTATTTGGCTGAGATAATCGCAAAAAAATATGTGGGTCGCGGCGTGGAATATGATGATTTATATCAGATTGCCTGCATGTCTTTGGTGGGAGCCATTGAACGTTTTGATGCAGAAAAAGGCGTGAAATTCCAGTCTTTTGCTACACCGACATTGGTAGGA
This sequence comes from Eubacteriales bacterium, assembly GCA_040883365.1. Lineage (GTDB taxonomy): Bacteria > Bacillota > Clostridia > Christensenellales > CALMFG01 > CALMFG01. The sequence continues at coordinate 13,265 of JBFLKV010000227.1, read as the reverse complement.
GAAATAAAGAATTATTTTCGAGATAAAACACGAGCGATCAAGATTACGCGTAAAGACAGTGAAGAGATAAAAAAAATGGATGTTGTCCGATCTGAACTTGAGACTAAAAATGGCCGATCGCCGCGTCCGGCAGAGATTGCTGAGATGATGAAGGTGCCGGTCGAGCGGGTGCTCGAACTGATGGAAGCAAAATCGGTGGGGTATACCATGTCGCTTGAAGGCTCATTGGCCACATCGGAAGATGTCAGTTTGGAAATGATTATTGGAAATGACGATGAGTCATATAACCGTGTTGACAATCTTGATATGCTACAGCATTCTCTTGAGCACTTAAGTGTGCTGGAAAGAACGTTGGTCAAGATACGTTTTATCGAGCAGAAGTCACAATCGATGGCGGCTGAAAAGCTGGGTGTTTCTCAAATGCAGGTTTCGCGGTTGGAGAGAAAGGTGTTGCTTAAACTAAGATCGCATCTTGAAAGTGATGTTTAATCACTTTGGAAGTGGTTTATAAGTTATGATATATATGAGGGCAAAAATGGAGCATAAAGGCCCTTTGTTTTTATGGAAGCCTACATTATGGATGCATTATGCAAATACAAAATCAAAGAAAAAATCGAAATTAGAACAGTAGTTGACCGCCTGATTTGTGATGTGGAGAACACTCACCAATTGTCCGAGGAAAAGACGTTTGAAATTCGGTTGGTTATGAATGAACTGCTTTCTAATTGTTTTAAGTATTGCAACATTACGCCTGATTCTCCCGTTCTTGTTGAATACAAAGTGGAAGAAAAACAGTTGCATTTTACAGTCAGTGATTGCGGTACAGGCTTTGATGTGCATAAAACCCATTATGAAGAGTTGGGGCAAGACCTCTTTGCAGAAAACGGGCGTGGGCTCTTCTTGGCTAATCAATTGTCGCGTATGCTTCGGTTTAATGATCTTGGCAATCAAGTGACGGCTATCATTGATTTGGTTAATTGATAGAAAAACATATTTTATAAAAAAGCGACCCTCAGCGTCTTTTTTTTGTTTACATTTGCTTTTCTTTATTCGCTGTTAAAAATATGCTAAAATATACATTGGTTTATACGGAGGAGTTTATGGCACGAGTAAAGGTCACACCCCAGTTTTATCTGGTCCTATTTTTGTTCATCGCATCGATCATCAGTATCGTTTATGTTTTGGTTCAGCCCGAACAGACTGCAGAGATTGAGTACGGCACCATTGAGTTTAAAGAGAGCTTCGACGGTGTGGTGCTGCGCGACGAAGATATTGTGAATATTGAAGAGTTTAGCAAAGCGGAATATGAGGTCGCTGAAGGGGCCGAAGTGGTGCGCGGCGAACTGGTGGCCAGTGCATATACGTTGACTTATAGCGAAAAAACCGTCGATGCACTTTATGAAATACGACAAGAAATTAAAGAATATCAGGAGGGCACGCTCCTTAAAGATATCGTCAATGTGGAACTGACCTCATTAAATGCGAGCATTGAAGAAAAATCGCTGCAGATAAGAAATTGTGTGACAGGACGTTCGGACGATGACCTTTTAAATCTTGAACGTGAAATGGCGTTGCTGATGCAGAAAAAAGAGGATTATCTGACATCGGCGGTTAAGGCTGATGATTATTTAAATGAGCTTTATGACGAAAAGGAAGCGCTGGAAAGAGAAATTGAAGAATCAAAAATGAGCTTATACGCAGAATCATCCGGCGTGATTAGCTTTTATTTTGATGGGTTAGAGGGTTTCTTAAACATGGATAACATCGATTCGTATGATGTTAATGAAATACAGAATATTATATTGGGTACAGACCTTGCGCAATATCAGACAAACGACGTCCAATACTCCCTCTATAAAGTCGTCAACAGTGCTCGTTGGTATGTTGTTATCGCATCGGATCGGGATATAGAGGAATTCGATAAGCATACATACTTTACAATGATATTTGATGAAAACACGGAGAAGCAGTATACTGGGGAACTTTTGGGCAAGCGAATTTATTCCAATGGTTACGTTTTTACTTTTGAATTTACAGAGGATATTGACCAAATGCTGGACTCTCGTGTTGTCAGCATCGAAATGTATAATGTCTTTGAAGGGTTAATGGTGCCGACTGCGGCGATACAGAACGAAGAAGGTGTAAAATATCTGAATGTAGAAAGAGATGGCGAAACTGTAGCAATCCCTATTGTTATTGCTACCTCTGAAAAAGGAAAGGCGATCGTCAAAGAAGTGGATGGGTATGATGCATTAGTGCTGGGAGACACCATCATTTACTAGTAAAAATATGGAGATATGAACAAATGAGCGCTAATCTGTTAACAAATATTGAAAAAAATCTTGCATTTGTTCGCCAAAACATGATAGAATATCAAAGTAACCTAGGCGTAAAGGATGGCGATATCACCCTTGTTGCTGTTTCAAAGCGATTTGATATTTCCTATATTCAGACGGCTATGGGTTGCGGACAACTGGACTTTGGTGAGAATCGCGTTCAAGAATTTGTTGAAAAAAGCGAACAGATATCGAGCCCGGTTAAGTGGCATTTCATTGGACATTTACAAACAAATAAAGTGAAGTATGTATGGGATAAGATTCATCTGCTCCATTCGCTGGATAGCATCAAACTGGCCGAAACGATTCATCGTCAGGTTCAGCAGCATGATAGCACATTGGATGCACTGATTCAGGTGAACATCTCTAAAGAGAGTACCAAATCCGGTATATACAAAGAAGAAGTTAACGAGTTTATCGAAAGTATTAGCAAGTTGGATGGCGTGCGTGTTAAAGGATTAATGACGATGGCACCTTTGACGGATGATGAGACACTGATCCGCAAAACGTTTTCCGGCTTACGACAACTTTTTGACAAACTCGATAGCGAGGATCTCCCTTCTAATATAGAAATGAAATACATTTCAATGGGGATGTCTGGCGATTATAAATTAGCTCTGCAGGAAGGGTCGAATATGATTCGGATAGGATCCGGCATATTTGGACCAAGAATGTACTAATTAAAACTAGGGGGTTTTAAAAATGGCTGAGATTTTTAACAAGCTTTTAAACGCGTTTGGACTGGATACAGACACAGAGCCTTTTGTTGATGAAAATGAGGTCAGCAGACTGTATAGGGATATGCCCGAGCAGGAGTATGACCGCAGTTTTACTAGCAAAAAGCGTCATCGGGTTGTGCAAACAGCCGAAGGTGATTTGAGCATGATGTTGGTTAAACCCAAGACACATGAAGATGCACAAATCATTATTGACAATCTGCTACAAAGAAAGCCGGTAATTGTAAATATGGAAGACAATGATTTTGCCGTGTCACAGCGGTTAATTGACTTTGTCAGCGGTGCTGTTTATGCTTTGGACGGCGAAGTAAAAAGCATTTCAAGCCGTATTATTGCATTTTTACCGAAGAATATTGAACTATCCACCGGAGAATAGGACATGATACCAGTAGACTATAATTTTGTAGCTTTGCTGGTGAAAAATCAAAAATAAACCGTAGCCAAACTCTTCGGGGATTCCCGACATTGGATGCGGTTTTTTAGCGTATTTCTTGCTTATCGGAAATGTTTGTTATCAATTTATTTATATAAAAACTATGAATATAAATAGAAAAGCGTTATAATAACTTTGCATTGGAATAAGCTTGAGGGGAGGGGACGAATTGGCGATAACTCCAAATGACATTTTAAGCAAAACATTTGAACGTTCATTTAGAGGCTACGATGAAGACCAAGTGGATGCCTTTTTGGATGTCCTAAAAGAGGAAATTGAACGTATTAATGAAGAAAATCACTTGCTGATGGGTCAGATTATGAGCCTTGAAGAGGAGATGCAAACATACCGTGCGGACGGCAGCGAGGCCCCTCAAAAAGAAGCAAGTGCGCCGGAATTGGATGATATGGGCCGAGCAGGTATTGAGACTGCAAAAGCCACAGCCGCAAGGATTATTTCGGATGCAAAGGAATCTGCTGAAACGATTGTTAAGGCCGCCAACAAAAAGGCTGCCGAGATGATGACCCGAATTGAAGCCGAAAGAAAACGCGAAGGTATCGTGGTGCCGGACGCAGAAGCGGAAGCGGAAGCATCAAAGAGCGTGACCGAAGCGAAAGATAATGCAAATGAAATAATGGAACTGGCTAGAAGAAGAGCCGGGGAATTGTTGACCAGAGCCAAGGCGGATGCCAATGAGCAAGCCAAAGGGATTCTGGCTCAAGCGCGTACAAAAGCAGCTTCTACAGAAACAGAAATGAGCGAGAAGTTGGCGGGCGCTAAGAGTCAACTGGAGAGCATTCAAAGTGCGGTTAAGGCATACAAAACGAAACTTGAAACATTTATTAATGGCCAATCTCAGGCCTTTCAAGGATTTGATCCGAAAGTGCCAGGATTTGACCCTAAATCGCTCAATACGCCTACAGTTTCTGCAGAAAAGCCTGTTGAAAAATCGGTAGAAAAACCTGTAGATATAAAACCTGAGCCCGTTGTTGCAAAAAAAGCTGAACCTGCGGTACAAGAAAAACCTGAGCCAACGGTATCGGCCCAAACAGAACCTGTAGCATCGACGCAAACAGAGCCTGTGGGGCCAGCTGAGACAGAGCAGGCGGAAGCTAAATATAAACCGTATCAACCGATGCCGAATGATAAAGGGTATGCGGATGATTTGAAATTCAGTGGATATGGTTTTGGAAAACCAGCTGAGACAACAACGCCAAAAGCGGAACCTGCGATTCAGATGGAAAGCGAAAAGGAAGAGGCTGCGGCGAGTCCCAAGGTATCAAACATCATAACAGCCGAAAGTTTGCAGCATAGCGAACCTGAAAAAGAGACCAAAGCAAAAAAATCGGATGACGAAGCGGATGAGCGGTACCGGCAGGTATTGAGTCAGATTCGAGATATTGAGAAAACAAAGGATGAGCTAAAATCTCAGCAGAAACAAGCGCCGATTGAAAGTGTTAATCCTGTGAAAGACATGACTGACAAGGTGGAGACCGTTGAGCATAAGGCGGACGGTTCCTCGGTGATTATTTCTGACGATGATGATTTTGTCGGAAAGATTAGTGCAGCAGACCCGGTTGAGTGGGACGAACCTGTGCCGATGAGCGATGATGAAAAACGGCACTTGCGCGAAATGCTGGATGATATGCTGTAGCATCAATGAATATATAACAATAAGAATACGCCTTATTTAAGGCGTATTTTCTTTTAGCGCAATATATCAATTTTCATTTGTGCAATCATACGCTCGTATGGTATAATTCAAATCGCAAAAAATATTAGACAGGGAAAAGGTATTTCATGATTATACAGCTACTTATTGTTCTTTTCGCGGTTGCGCTGGACCGCTTGTCCAAAATCTGGCTTCTGGATTTTTTAAATGCAAATAACGGATATCATGTACTGTGGCCCAAGGTCTTCAGCCTGACAACAGTTGAAAATACAGGTGCAGCTTTTGGTATGCTTAAAGGCGGACGCTGGTTCTTTATTGTCGTAACCCTTGTTGTTCTGGTTGCGCTGATTGTTTTCTTGATAATCTCAAGAAAAAAGACCAGTTGGTTGTTTAAGATTTCAACTGCGCTGATTATCGGCGGTGCCATTGGCAATTTGATAGACCGTATCGACACCGGTGTGGTGCTGGATTTCTTCTATTTTGAACTGATTAATTTTGCCGTATTTAATGTGGCAGATAGTTTTGTGACGATTGGGGCCATTCTGCTTGCCATCAGCATCTTGTTTACGCATGATTTTGATGATGAGCGAAAACTGAAAGATGAAGCAAACACAAAATAAAACAAATTTTTTCTATGAAAGCAATGAGGGAGAGAGATTGGATATCTTTCTCTCTGTTAATTTTCCCGAATTTTCCCGCTCGCACTACAAAACCATGATTTTAAATGGACAGGTGAAAGTGAACGGCCGCCGAATTAAACCGAGTTATTCTTTAAACTTTGGCGATGAGGTTTCGGTGGAAAAACAAAGTCCAAAGCCGATTGGGGTTAAGCCCGAGGATATACCCTTGGATATCGTCTATGAGGATGATGACATCATGGTGGTTAACAAAGCGCGAGGCATGGTGGTGCACCCAGCGCCGGGACACGCCACGGGGACGCTGGTTAATGCGGCACTTTATCATGCCAAAAATCTTTCCGGAATCAATGGCGAACTTCGGCCGGGTATCGTGCATCGGTTGGATAAGGACACCACTGGCTTGATTATCATCGCTAAAAACGATCAAGCGCATGTTTCATTAGCCGAACAGATTGAGCACAAAACCGCAAAGCGTATTTATGCGGCATTAGCCGTGGGCGGATTTAAAGAAAAAGAAGGCGTTATTGATGCACCGATTGCACGGCACAAGACCGACCGCAAACGAATGGCGGTGGTTAATGGCGGACGAAGCGCGGTGACGCACTACACAGTCGATCAAGAATATGAAGGCTATACACTTTTGACCTTAGAGCTTAAGACAGGCCGAACGCATCAGATTCGTGTGCACTTAAGGCACATTGGGCGGCCGGTGGCCTGTGACCCAGTGTATGGCGTCAAGAAACCCAAACTCAAATTGGATAAACAACTCTTGCATGCTAAAACGTTGATTATCACGCATCCCAAAACAGGAGAGCGGATGACCTTTCATGCGGATTTGCCCGATGATTTTAAGCGGATATTATCGGGGTTGAAACCTAAAAAATAAAGCGGACATACCAATCGGTATGCTCGCTTTTTTTGATTAACAGAAAATTCACATTAAAAATGAGGATAAGGATTGAAATATAAAGGAAGCTTTTGTATAATATAAAGGTCAAAGAAAGTCAAATAATTGACAAAATGAAAGCAGGCGAGAAGATGTCAATCTTATCCGATAGTATTGAACAATTCATCAAAACGATGATGAAAGACTATGAAGGTGAAGTGGAAATCCAGCGCAACGAGCTGGCCAGTTATTTTAATTGCGCCCCTTCGCAAATCAATTACGTCTTGGCCACGCGGTTCAACCTGGACCAAGGCTATATTATCGAATCCAAGCGCGGTGGCGGTGGGTGTATTCGTGTTTTTAAGATAGAAGCCAATGACGACTATCTTTTAAACTTAATTACAGTCAGAATCGCTGATGAAATATCCAAGCGCGAGGCGAATGCTCTGATAGATGGACTTCAAAATGCAAAATCGATTGACCAAGAAGAAGTGGATATCATGAAAGCGGCTGTGAGCGACAAAGCGCTGAATATTCCGGTCATGGTCAAAGATAAAGTACGAGCGAGCATCTTAAAACAGATGATTATCGCCATCATGAAACAGGGGGAATAGCCATGTATAGAAAGATGTGTGATATATGCAAAAAGAACCCGCCGACACATAGGGTGATTAATTTTACAAATACAAAAAAAGAGGTGTTGGACATTTGTGATGAATGCTATCATAAACGGCAGCAAGGCAACACCTTAGATTTTATACAAAGCATGATGGGGGCAGCGAAAGCCCAACAGGCAACTGAGCCCCAACATGTATGCCGCGTATGCGGAACCACCTCGACCAGCTTTATGCGAACGGGTCTGGTGGGGTGTGATAATTGCTATGTGGATTTGGCGCCTGAAATACGGCAAATGATCCGCGCTACACAAGGTGACATCAACCATCTAGGCAAGTCACCGATCAACAGTGAGAAAACAGAAGCGATTAAAACCGTGGATGAGCAAGAAATAGCGCCACAAGAAAATGAGACGATTCCAGAAGAGCCCAAAGCGGAAAGCGAACGATTAAAGCTTAAAAAAGCGTTGGAAGCGGCGGTACAGATGGAAGACTATGAAAAAGCGATTGAGCTTCGGGATAAACTGGCAGCAATGGCGGAGGAAAATGAAGATGCCTAAATGGCTGAGAGACGGGGAATTTAAAGACGATATCGTGCTTTCCACGCGTGTGCGGTTGGCACGCAACGTGAAAGGTCTGCCATACCCCAACAAAATGACAAAGCAGGCCGAGGTGAACCGGCTGGTCAGCATCGCTAAAAAAGCGTTTGTTGAGCATTCGGATTTTGAATTTATCGATTTTGGGAACATAACCAATATCCAAAAATGGATTCTACAGGAAAAATACTTGATTAGCCCGCAGTTCGCTAAGCGAAAATATGCGGGACTGATTTTATCACCGGATGAGCGACTGTCCATTATGATTATGGAAGAGGATCATTTTCGGTTGCAGGGCATGATGCCTGGTTTTGAGGTGGAAAAAACATATGCTTTGGTGGATGAACTGGATAATATGTTGGCGAAAACGGCTGATTATTCATTCAGTCAAAAGCTGGGGTATTTGACCGCCTGTCCGACCAATTTGGGTACGGGTATGCGTGTTTCGGTGATGCTGAATTTACCTGCCTTGAATATGAGCCGTGAGATTAAGCCGATTGTGGCCGGTTTGGAAGAGCGCGGTTTAACATGCCGAGGGGCATTTGGCGAAGGGACTTCGCCGCTGGGCGATCTTTTTCAGATATCCAACGAGGTGACCTTGGGTCATTCGGAGAAAGACATATTAAGTGCGGTTGAGAGCGCAACACGTGAGATTATAGAACTGGAGAAAAAGGCACAGCATACGATGTACGACATCAACACGTTGCTTGTGGAGGATCGTATTTTTCGTTCGCTGGCTACGCTGAAAAGCGCTAGAAGACTTTCAACCAAGGAGATGACCTCTTGTATTTCATATGTCAACATGGGCATATCTTTGGGGTTAATAGACGAGATAGATCATGAGCGATTGTATTCGCTGATTATTGATACCCGACCGGCTACCATGGCCGAAAAGGACGGGAAACTTCTGCCCGAGGTGCTGCGAGACGAACGTCGCGCCGAATTGGTCAGAAAAGCATTGATGTAAAAAAAGAATTGAGAGGAAACGATTATGGATTATAGTGCAAGATTTACGCAAGGCTCCAGAAAAGCGATCGAGCTGGCTGAAAAAGCGGCGCGTGATATTGGACAAAACTTTGTGGGCACCGAGCATATTTTGGCGGGTCTGGCTGGCGAAGGCGAGGGATTGGCCGCGAACTTATTAAAATCGAGTGGCCTGACATACGAACAGGTGGTCGGTGTGATTATGGCCAATAAGCCGGAAACGGCGCCTGACCTAAAGAATTTCGGTTATACACCGAGAACCAAAAAGATTTTTGAGAGCGCTATTGCGATCTCTTTACAGATGGGTGTCAACTTTGTGGGCACCGAGCATATTCTGTTTGCTATTTTGCGCGAGAAGGAAGGCTTTGCCTATGAAATCATTCGTGCAAGCGGTGCGGATATCTCCTATATGGAGGAGATGATCGTTGGGAAAACTGGCGCAAAAGCAGGAGCCCAGCGTAACCCAAGAGCACAGCAGGGGCAGAAGAGCAAAACCCCAAAACTCGATGAATTCTGTACTGATCTTTCAAAGATGGCCAAAGATGATCAATTGGATCCTGTGATTGGACGAGATAAAGAGATTGATCGCATCATTCAGATTTTAAGCCGAAGAACCAAGAATAATCCGGTGCTTATCGGTGAACCCGGCGTAGGTAAATCCGCGATTGCTGAAGGATTAGCGCTTCGCATTGTGCAGGATGATATATCCGAGCTTTTGCGGGATAAGCGGATTTTATCGCTGGATTTGGGCAGTATGATTGCCGGCGCGAAGTACCGCGGGGAGTTTGAGGAACGCTTAAAGGCGGCCATTGATGAGTTGAAAGCTGCGGATGATATTATTCTTTTCATCGACGAACTGCATACCATTGTGGGCGCAGGCGCGGCTGAGGGCGCAATGGACGCAGCTAATATGTTAAAACCCGCACTGGCCAGAGGTGAGGTGCAGGTGATTGGCGCGACCACGTTGGACGAATATAGAAAACACATAGAAACAGACTCCGCATTGGAACGGCGTTTTCAGCCGATCAAGGTTGGGGAACCGACTACTGAGGAAACTTTGCTGATTTTAAAAGGGCTTCGGGATAAGTACGAAGCACATCATAAAGTGAAAATTACAGATGAAGCATTGGAAGCTGCGGTGGAATTGTCGCATCGTTATTTAACCGATCGGTTTTTGCCGGACAAGGCGATTGATCTGATGGACGAAGCCGCATCCAAGGTGCGATTAAAAGTATATGTGACACCGCCAGATGTTAAGGAAAAAGAAGCGCGCCTTGAGAGCATCAAGACCGAAAAAGAGGAAGCCGTTAGCCACCAGAACTTTGAAAAAGCGGCCAGCTTGCGAGACGAAGAAAAACGCTTGAAAGAGGAAATTGGTAAAGCGCGTGAAAAGATGAAAAAGAATACCCAAGGTATCGTAGGTAAAGTGGTAGAAGAGGATATCGCGGATGTGGTCAGCAGTTGGACGAACATTCCGGTCAAGAAATTGACCGAAGATGAATCCGAACGCTTGATTCGTCTGGAAGAAACGCTGCATAAGCGGGTAATCGGTCAAGATGAAGCCGCATCGGCGGTGGCAAGGGCCATACGGCGGGCGAGAGCGGGCCTTAAAGACCCCAAACGCCCTGTGGGTTCGTTTATCTTCTTGGGCCCAACCGGCGTAGGTAAAACCGAGCTCTCGAAAGCCCTGGCCGAAGCGATGTTTGAGGACGAAGACGCCATCATTCGATTGGATATGAGCGAATATATGGAGCGTCACACGGTCTCCAAACTCATCGGGTCGCCTCCAGGATATGTCGGGTACGACGATGGGGGTCAACTGACCGAAAAGGTGAGAAGAAAACCGTATTCGGTGGTGCTGATGGATGAGATTGAAAAAGCACATCCGGATGTTTTCAATATGCTTTTGCAGATATTAGAGGACGGACGTTTGACCGACTCGAAAGGGAGAACGGTTGACTTTAAAAATACAGTGATCATCATGACATCCAATATCGGGGCGCATGATGCGGCCACAAAAAATGCGATCGGCTTTGCTGCCGAAGCGGACGATAAGGGCGCTTACGACGCCATGAAAGGCAAGATTTTAGAGAGCCTAAAACGCACCTTTAGACCGGAGTTTTTGAACCGTATTGATGATATCGTGGTCTTCCACAAATTAAGCGAAGATCATATTAGCCAGATTGTCAGCTTGATGCTGGCGCGTGTGGCTGAGCGCTTGGCCGAGCGGGATATATTCATTACCTTCTCCAAGGAGGCGGAGCAGTATTTGGCCAAACAAGGGTTTGATGATGTATACGGTGCGCGTCCATTAAAGCGTGCGATTCAGCATGAAGTGGAAGATAAGCTTTCCGAGGAGATTATCAAGGGAAGTTTAAAGATTGGCGAGCATGTTAAAATGGAAATGGAAGACGAAACGCCTGTATTTAAAAAAGTGAAAAGCAGTACTGGGAAAAAAGAAAAATCCGCTGCAGAAGCGGATTAGGATAATTGTAGAATTAAAGCCCGTCCAAAAAGCTAATTTAAGCTTTGGGCGGGTTTTCTTTTTCAGTAGATGCGTTGATAAAAAGATATGAGAGCACATGAGAGAAAAGGCCGAGGAAGATGAATGTTAAACTCATCAAAGGTGTTGGCATTGAAAAATCAACAATGGTTTTATATAAGAATACGCCAGCAAGAATATAGGAAAGCACAGCGATGCGCCTAAAGTACTTGGGATTGAGTTCGCCAAAGACCGAGCCGCGCACCAATGTTTTAAGCACTTTTCTGGTTTCGTTGATGATGGCGAGGAAAAGCGCGGTGCATACCATAAAGAAAATCAGCGATGATTGATAAGAGTCACCAAAAAAGTGAATGCTTAAAATTCTGACCGGAAGCATGCGAAAGACGTAAGGTAGGGCAATTAATGCGCCAACCAAAATTAGGATGGATAGATCGATAAAAAACAGAAGCGTTTTGGGTAATACTTTTACGGGTTCCTTTTTCACTGAGTTGAGCTCCTTGTAAAATATATGAAACATTATAACATGAAAACATCGCTTTTGATAAAAACAAGATATCTTTTATCGTGACTTATTATTAATATATAATAGCGGGAAGTTTCTTTCATCGTTTTAAAGCCCGAATTCACTGTTTTTTCTTTACTTTATGCTTGAATTTCGGTATAATTCTTTATTGTGACCATGAGAAATTGATTAGGAGAAAACAATGAAATTATTAAATAGAAAATGGATTTTGATATTAGCCTTACTGACGCTGACTTTTGTGTTGTCAGGTTGCTCGCAGACGACATCGATTGTACCCGCTGCTGTTGACAAAGACCTCAGTGTGGTTGAAATCACCGGTACATGCAATGCCGAAGTGGTGGACGATAAAGTGGTGGTTAGCGTGACCACAAATTTGAAAAGTGACGTTATTTTTAAATTGTCGGTTACTGACGAAGCGGGTAACGTGCTGGACGAATTGCAGATGACCAAGATGAGCGATGTGGATCCGGTAGCGGAATTTGCTATCCAAGATGAATGGCCGGATGTGGTCTATGGTTTCTTGGTTGCAAGCCCCGATGACAACGATGTAGCAGGCATTACTGGTACATACGGTAAAGACTTTAGCAATATCACATACGAAGGCATGGTTTATGAGAATAAAAAGAACCTGATTGTCTTTATGTCTGACCCTCTGACGATTCGCTAATGATGCATTTTTAGCGCCCCGAGAAATCGGGGCGTTTTTTGTGTTCATACTTTGTGCATTGCGATAACCCAAAAACACAGGTATAATAAAGCTTGGTTTAATAAAGCTTTAAAACAAGAAACGGAGTGGAAAATGGGGAGTAAACCCAAAATCCTTTGGTTGAATAATTTGGTGATGCCGGACATGGCCGAAAGCTTTGGCATCAAGGCCGGAATCAGCGGCGGCTGGACGGTGGGTCTTTTTAATGCTGTCCAATCGACAAACAGTGTTAACTTGACGGTGGTATTCCCGATGTATGGGAAAACCGGCGTGCAGAAACGTGAAAAAAACGGAGTCACCTATTATGGGGTGGGCGTTTCTTTAAAATACGATATGTATGATAAAGAAACAGAAGCTTTTTTCAAGGAAATTATCGCATCCGAATCGCCGGATATGGTTCATGTTTTTGGTTGTGAGTTTCCACATTCGTTGGCGATGGTCAGAGCTTTTGACAACCCAGAGAAAACGGTGATTAGCATACAAGGGCTTACATCGATTATTCCGTTGCATTACCTAGAAGGCATACCGATGTCGGTAATCCAAAACCGCACATTGCGTGAGCGGATCTCGGGACGAGGCCTTTTGTATGAGCGTAATCAGTTCAGCAAACGCGGGCTTTTGGAAGTCGAGGCCGTGG
>JBFLKV010000226.1:0-3013 GCA_040883365.1 Eubacteriales bacterium | reverse complement strand
ATTCCTCGGGGAATTTGTTGGTTCCGTTTCGAACATGGCGCAACAATATCACGGATACCGCTTCCAAAAAACTAACGAAACTGTTTAACTATCCTATCCCACAGCGATGGAGTATTGCACATTTATATCAAGCAATTTTGAATAAGGAAGAGCATGTTGATAATGTATGCTTTTTCACAACGCTTGCAGGCTACGTTCACTGGAAACTGACCGGAGAAAAAGTTTTGGGTGTGGGTGAGGCGTCGGGTATGTTCCCGATTAATATTGCGACAAAAAAATTCAATGCACAAATGTTGAAACAATTCAATGCACTTATCGCGGATGAGCATTACGGATGGCGTATAGAGGATATATTGCCGAACGTTCTTTTAGCGGGAGAGCCGGCGGGAGCGTTATCCAAAGAAGGTGCAAAACTGCTCGATCCCAAAGGAATGCTAAAGCCCGGTGTTCCGATGTGTCCGCCGGAAGGTGACGCCGGGACTGGCATGGTGGCAACGAATAGTATCACAGAAAGAAAGGGAAATGTTTCCGCAGGAACATCGGCTTTTGCGTGCATTGTTTTAGAAAAAGATTTGTCAAAAGCATATGCACAAATAGACCAAGTGACCACGCCGAACGGTAAACTGGTTGCGATGGCACATTCGAACAATTGCACATCAGACATTAATGCTTGGGTTAATATATTCGATGAAGCACTGAAAGCTTTTGGTTACGATGTATCTAAAAACACACTGTATGAAACGCTATTTGGAGCGGCTATAGGTGCGGATTTCGATGGTGGCGGTTTATTATCATATCCATATGTTTCTGGTGAGCACATTACGGGTTTTGAAAAAGGATGCCCTCTATTTATTCGCCAAGAAAATAGCAACTTTTCACTTGCAAACTTCATGAGAACACATTTATACGCAGCATTAGGATCGATGCGTTTGGGTCTAGATATACTATTTAATGAAGAGAATGTGGAAATTGATGTAATTCTGGGCCATGGGGGACTTTTTAAAACAAAAGGCGTGGGGCAACGTATTCTAGCGGCGGCGCTAAACACACCAGTAACGGTGATGACGACGGCCGGCGAAGGTGGCGCTTGGGGCATGGCGCTTCTAGCCGCTTTTATGCTCGAAAGAGAAACGGTTGTTACACTGGATCAATATTTAAAAGAATCGGTTTTCTCAGCTCAGGTCAATCAAACCGTTCTACCCAAGAAAGAGGATGTTGAAGGTTATAATCGGTTTATTGAGCGATATGAAAAAGGGCTGGTGATTGAGCAAGCGGCAGTTCAAGTATAGAGAAATGTTTTTAAGGATATCTTTAAGTGGGCATTTAGTGCTTGTAGTACATACAAAACATGATTAGTTATAAATGAGCAAGGCGGGAGGGAATGTGAGTGATTAGCAAAAGAGGCATATTCATGAAAGTTATTGCGTTAGATCTTCTAATGCTTTGTTTTTCGATTAATGTTTCGATTGTTGGGCAGATGTTTAATTCGATTAAAACAAGTTATCAGCTGTCCTATTCGCAGGCCAGTTTACTTTTATCGGTGCAAAGCGTTGGCGGTTTAACTTTGGCAATAATCAGTATTTTACTTATTGATATGCTGAATAAATCAAGGTTTTTGACTGTTTGTGGATTGCTGATTAGCTTGTTGGTGGGTCTGGTTGGTACACAACCGCCGTTTATTATTCTGTTTATGATTTTTATTGGGTTAGGTTTTGCGGGAGGAGCGATAAATACGCTGACAAACCCAGTGATGGTTGAAACAGTTCCAAAAAACTCAGAACGCTATATCAATTTTATGCATATGATCTTTAGCCTTGGTGCAGTGCTCACCCCACTGATTTCCCAAATTATTTATGCCGATTATGGATTGCCCGGTGTTTTCTTTATCTTTGGTGGATTTGCATCAATCTGTGCAGGCTATGCCTATTTAGTCTTTTATATGAAACGCCAAAAGAATAAGGTAAAAAAAGATAGGGAAACAAAAAGAAGAATTCGCGAAGCCTTCGACACGTTTCGTGTACAGGAGATTAGATATATTTTTGTCATTGCGATACTGATCACAAGTTGGCAGTTATCATCAATATATTATATTTCGTCATATTTTAAAGAATTAAGCAATGATGGTCTTAAGGGAGCGTTGGCGCTGTCGATTTTCTTTTTGGGGATGATGGTTTCGCGACTTGTTTTCTCAAAATTCGCTGATCGTTTGGAAGCGAAAAGAGTTTTGGCTGTTAGTAATTTTATAGGGGCAGTTGTGTGGGTGATGATCTTTATAGTCGATGGGTTTATGCTTAAGCTTGTTTTGGTCGGTATTTCTGCGGCTTGTTGTGCTAATAATTTTCCCATTGTTTTTTCAAAGGCCTGCCACGCAGTCCCAGAGAAAATGGCAGCGGCTTCCGGGTTTGTAACACTGGGCTATTATGTTGCCATCTTTGTCTTAATCCCACTCATTGGGTCTTTGGGCGATTTGGTCGGTATGCGGTGGGCATTGCCGCTGATTGCGATCTTTCTAATTTTGGTTATCCCATTTGCCAACAAATTGTCTTTGTCCAACGGATAGAGTATTCTGTATGATCGCAAAGTAGACCGTGGGTATCAATATGCTTGTTTCAATGAATTATTATTGCAGGCGCAAAGCATTCCATCCAAGAAAAAGCCCATATCGCTCTTGACGTGCCCCAGCAATTTGGTCCAAAAACAATGTTAGTAAAATTCTAAGTTTTGTTGATATTTCTCTGCCGGCTTAAGCCGGCAGAGAAGTGATATGATCATACTGCGTAAATCATACTTTGAGGCGCCGGAGGCCTTCCGCCAAGAGCACTGTGTGGTCTAATCGCATTATAGTAATACATCCAACGTTTTGTCAAAACCTTTGCTTCAAATAGGTTTCCAAACAGATTTCCGTTTAAAAAATCATTCCGCATCCGAGAATTGAAGCTTTTGCAGTATCCATTCTCCCAAGGACTTCCCGGCTCATATATGTCGTAATGACGCCAATTTCGGCCAGCCATTT
>JBFLKV010000225.1:0-2933 GCA_040883365.1 Eubacteriales bacterium | reverse complement strand
TGCGGCGGGATTTCACCATCAATGCACTTTACTATGATATATTAGGAGAGGAACTGGTGGACCCCCTTGGCGGTGTTGAGGATGTCTTTGCGATGCGGATTAGAGCGGCAAAGGAAAACGCCGAAGAGACGTTAAACGACGACGGTCTTCGCATCGTGCGGATGGCGCGGTTTGCGGCTGAGCTTAATTTTATGGTGGACCCGGCGCTGTGCCAAGCGGCCAGAAAATTTTCGTATTATTTATCCGACATTACCCCCGATAGAAAACAGATCGAGCTAAAAAAGATATTGCTATCAGATATCAAATATAAAAGCTTTAAAGGCGCTATTAACGCATCAAAACCCAAAAAAGGAATGATGATATTGAAAGAAAGTGGGGCGCTGAAATTCGTCATTCCAGACCTCTGCTTGGGTGCGGGCGTTAAGCAGAACGAAAAATATCATGCGCATGATGTGTTGATGCATGGCATTTGCGTGATGGCAGAAACGCCGCCGGACTATGCGCTTCGTCTGGCCGGGCTTATGCACGACATCGCCAAACCCTTTGTGCTGGAGCAAACCGGAAAAATGGTGGGGCACGATGTGGCAGGAGAGACGCTTGCAAGAAAAACGCTGAATGATTTAAGGACACCCAAAGCCGTGATAAAAGAAACAGTCTTGCTGATCCGTAACCATATGTTTGACTTAAAAGGAGAGGCAAAAACCAATACGATTAAAAAGAAGGCCGGCGAAATGGGATTTGATCATTTTAGAAAACTCATCGCATTACGCCGAGCTGATGTTGCGGGTTCGGGAATGAACACAGAAGATGCGTCGGCCGACCATTGGGAGCGCGTGCTAAATGAGATGATATCCAGCCACACCCCTAAGACGATTGCCGATTTAGATATCGACGGCAAAACGTTGATGGCAGCACTAAGCATCTCGGAAGGGGAAAAAGTTGGACAGTTGCTGAAACGGTTGCATGCGCGCGTGCTGCTAAGCCCGGGGCAAAACAAAAAAGAGCAGTTGATTGTTTTAGCCAAACAGATTTTAAAGGAGTTATAAATGCAGGATTATCATATTCATAGCCGCTATTCCACCGATAGCAAACAAGACATCTCGGACATATGCAAAAATGCGGTGCAGGCGAATATAAAAGAAATTGCGATTACCGATCATATCGATATTGACTATCCATATGACGCGGACTTTTCGTTTGATATTGATATGCGGAACGCGGAGATTGACAAAGAACAAAAGAACTACCCTGCGTTGGCGATTAAGAAGGGCGTCGAAATCGGATTGATGCCGAAAATCAACAATGATTATGTAAACATCATCCGCAGCCACCCATTTGATTTTGTCATCGCCTCCATCCATATCGTGAATGGATTGGACCCTTATTTCCCTGAGTTTTTTAAAGGTAAGACAAAAGAGCAGGCGTATGCTGAGTACTTAGAAGCGACGTATGAAGGAATAAAAGACTTTGATGACTACGATGTGATTGGACATATCGGTTATGCGTCTCGGTTCTTTCCGGGGGAAGACAAGGTGATGCGCTACGCAGAGCACAAGGATTTATTGGACAGCATTTTAAAAAAAGTGATTAAAGACGGTAAGGGCATCGAAGTCAATACCAAAGGGATTGCAGGAACGGGGGATACGCTGCCGTCCGAATCGATTTTAAGGCAGTATCTTAAACTGGGCGGAGAGAGAATCACCTTGGGATCGGATGCTCATATCCCTGGGCGCGTTGGAGACGAAATTTATAAAACTGCGGAGCGATTAAAAGCGATGGGGTTTAAGTACTACACGTCCTATACAAAGCGAGAACCAAAACAAATCGCGCTCTAAAGAACAAACATTATGTAAACCACGATGTGGTTTACTTTTTTGTCCAAAAACAGTATACTTACAAGCGATGAAGATAAGGAGTCGTGCAGAAAAAAGCCATGCGAACAGTCAGCGTAAGTAAAATTGAAAACGTCGTCTATCAGCTGTTTTTAAGCGCGGCCAAAACGCCAGCACCCGATGTGGTGGCGGCACTGGAAAAAGCCAGCCAAAAGGAAACAGGCAAAGCACCCAAACGGGTGTTGGCACAGCTTTTAGAGAACTTAAAAGTCAGCGAGGCATCTTCTCTTCCGTCTTGTCAGGACACAGGTATGGCGGTTGTATTTATCGATGTGGGTCAGGATGTACAGATAGAGGGCGATATGGACGACGCCATCAACGAAGGCGTTCGGCGCGCGTATCAAGACGGATATTTTCGAAAATCGGTTTTGAGCCCCTTAAAGCGAAAAAACACAGGCGATAACACCCCCGCGGTGATACATAAAGATATGGTAGCAGGCGACAAAATTAAGATTTCGGTGATGGCCAAAGGCTTTGGCAGTGAGAATATGGGTGTGCTAAAAATGATGAAGCCCGCCCAAGGCATCGATGGCATCAAAGCATTGGTTGCCGAGTCGGTCAATACGGCCGGCGGTTCACCTTGTCCACCTGTAGTTTTAGGCATCGGCATCGGAGGCACATTGGAAAAAGCTGCACTTTTGGCCAAGCGGCAACTTTTGCGGGATTTGGATGATACGAATCAAGACCCCGAATTGGCTGCGTTGGAAAAGGAGCTATGCGACATTGCCAACAGTCAGGGGATGGGCGCGATGGGTTTTCCCGGTGACATCTATTGCTTAAGTGTAAAAATAGGGACGTTCCCCACGCATCTTGCGGGGATGCCGGTGGCGATTAACTTTAACTGTCATGCGGCAAGGCACGCCTCAGCGGAGATATAAAAAACCATGAAAAAGATTTCTTTACCACTGGATAAAAACAGCATTGTGGATTTACACGTGGGCGATGAAGTGCTGGTTTCGGGCACGCTTTATACAGCGCGTGATGCTGCGCATTTAAGAATGAAAAAAGCACTGACATCGGGTGAACCGTTGCCGATGGATA
>JBFLKV010000036.1:0-8015 GCA_040883365.1 Eubacteriales bacterium | reverse complement strand
TTTTGCTAATCAACCGTTATCTTTTTTTCTTTTAGCTTTTTATCGGCATATTCTTTTAGCATATACTGAATCACCGCCATGGTCGGTGTGGCCAAGAAAGCACCCAACACGCTGAAAAGTCCGCCGCCAACCAAAACCGCCGCCAGAATATAAAACGGTTTTAACCCCACACTTTCTCCCAAAATGTGCGGGCCCAGCACCCAACCGTCAACCAGCTGGATGAAGATGGTGTATAGCAACACCCAAAGTGCGGCCGGCGGGCTGATGATTAGCGTAATGATGATGCAGGGAATCGCCCCGATGATAGGCCCGATGGTGGGAACCATATTCGTGATACCCATAATCGCCGCCAAAAGCATGGGCACCGGTGCCCCGATAATCAGTAGAACAAAATAGGAAACCACGCCGACAATCGCCGAATCAATCAGTTTGCCGTAAATAAATTTCCTAAAAATCTTGCCGGACACCGCCGACACTTCGCTGGCCTGCTTGGCTTTATCTTTATCAAGCAAAGAATAGGTCAGTTTGCGAATCCGACGTGTCAAGCCTTCCCGCTCGATTAGCATATACACCGAAATAACGATGCCGATGATAAAATCCAGAACCCCACGTAAAATGCCATACGATGTGCCGATAATATATAGACTGATATCTCCAAAACTTTCGGCCAGTGTATCCACCAATCCATGCTCGGTTTCAGTCACCCATTCTTGCAATTGAGGAATATTAAGCTGCCCCAACCATTCATAGATGCGTTCCATCAGGCCGGATATCGCTTCGGCCCAGTCGGGAATCTGATGGGTAATTTCGGCCACATTGGTGAGAATCATGGGCAAAAGCCAAACAAACAAAACAGCCAAAACCCCGCCAAACAACAGATACACGATAATCATAGATAAAAGTTTGGCTCCATGCTTTAACTTAGAAAACAGCTTTTCAAACCATGCAATAAAAGGCGATAGCACGAAAAAGATAGCAAATCCCCATACGAGGAAACGAATAACACTGAAAAATACCGAGAGTTCATTTCTAAAGTTCTGATAATCGAATATCAGGCGCCCTGCGATGATCAAAACAATAATCACCGGCAGAGTAAACGCCGCCCAAGATGACCGCTTTTTTGTCCGCGGCGCTTTGGCTTTAGGGGCTTCTTTTACCCCCGGGGCTGGTTGTGATGCGCTTTCCTGCGCCTTTCCTTTTTTCTCCAAAGTCTTCTCCTTTTCGCTATTCGCCAATTTAGTCCACCTGTTCCATCGCTTTTTTCATCATGTTCATCAAGGTTTTCATCTTGTCCTCGGAGCCTTCTAAGGTTTTGTCACATGCCGAAACATAGACTTTAATCTTAGGCTCGGTGCCGGACGGGCGCACGGTAACCCAGCTTCGGTCATCATAAACCCGTTTAAGCACATTGGATTGTCTAAGCCCAGTACTCTTGACCTCGTCTGCTTCCATCAACCGAATCGTTTGATTTTGATAATCGATTGCTTCGGTTTCTTTGATGCCGGGCATCTTCGGAAAACCCTCGCTCCTAAACGCTGTCATAATCCGACCGATTTTATCCAAACCCGCTTTCCCGTCCAGTTCAACTGCAATCTGACCGTCTGCGTAGTAGCCGTATTCCTCATAGATATCCATAAGGCCCTCATAGATGGATTTGCCGATGCTTTTGTAGTATGCCGCCATCTCGCAGGCCAGCATAGACGCCACGACCGCATCTTTATCACGCGCGAAAGCACCCATCAAATAGCCATAGCTCTCCTCAAACCCAAAAATAAAGGTTTCATCCGTACTTTCCATTTTCTCAATCATCTCGCCGATATATTTAAAGCCGGTCAGCACATCATAGGTTTTCACACCATGCTTTTTGGCGATATGCTTGGTGATATCCCCCGTAACGATGGATTTAATCAAAACACTTTTTTCAGGCAGGCCACCTGCCTTGGCCTTAAGAATGTAATCAAAAAGCAGTGCGCCAATCTGATTGCCGTTCAGCCGTATATATCCGCCCTTGCCATCCGGCACCAAAAGCCCCAGCCGATCACAATCCGGGTCGGTACCGAGTATGATATGCGCATCCTTTTCTTTGGCGTATTCAATCGCCAAATCAAATACCGCCGGATCTTCCGGGTTGGGCGCTTTCACCGTAGGAAAATCGCCATCGGGTTCCACCTGTGCCTTCACCACACAGACATCATCAAAACCAAGCTCGTCCAATATCCTGCGCACCGGCACATTGCCTGCGCCATGGATGGGCGTATAGATGATACGAAAATCCTTGGGCAAACCGTCGGCCATAGACAGGGTCTTGATGTCCGCCATGTAAGCATCATCCACTTCTTTATCGATATATTCTAACAAACCTTTTTTGATCGCCTCGGTTTCATCCATCACCGATAGGCTGTCATAGTTTTCAATCGCATTCACGCTGGCGACAATCTCATCAGCGATTTCGTCCACCGCCTGTGCCCCGTCTTCCCAGTACACCTTATAGCCGTTGTACTCTTTTGGGTTATGGCTGGCGGTAATCGCCACGCCTGCGATGGTTTTAAGATGCCGCACAGCATAGGACAGCACAGGCACCGGGCGAAGCGAAGTGAAAAGATATGCCTTAATGCCATTGGCCGTAAAAGTCAGTGCGGTTTCCTTCGCAAAGACGTCCGAGAAATGACGGCTGTCATAGGCAATGGCCACTCCCCGTTCTTTCCCGCCTTGTTTTAGGATATAATCGGCCAATCCTTGTGTGGCCCGACGCACCATATAGACATTGATGCGGTTGGTCCCGGCGCCCAATTTGCCGCGCATACCCGCGGTGCCAAACGCCAAGTTTTTATAGAACCGATCCTCGATCTCTTTTTCGTCGTCCTTTATCGCAATCAGCTCATCTGTTGTGGCCTGGTCAAAATAATCGCTTTCCAGCCACTTTTCATATTCTTTTCTGTAATCCATGTAAGCTCCTCTTGTCTATATCAAATTTTAATATTTTCAAATGTTCGTGTAAAAAAATTATACCTTTCGTACCCACTTTTTTCAAGGCTGGCGAAAGGTATAAAAAATTTCTTTTCATATTTTGTTTACACTGTAAAGCTTTTGAGTGATTGAGTAGTAATGAATTATTCTATTGCCGCTATAATGTCTATCTGCATGCCTGCATCACCCATGTTGTATTTTTCATATACATCACTTAAGCTATATCCTTTTTTGTTGATATACGCAAACAATTGCTGATAAGCGTTTAGTTTTTCCGCCATGGCTCGGCATTTTAATTTAACTGATTTCAATTTCTTTTGCACTCTGATACTTGGATCTTCTTCTTTTGCGTCGACATATGCAAAAATCTCACTGATTTCGGGCATTTCTTCCTGAAGATTTCTCTTGAAAATATGCCCGGAAAGCAATTTAAAACCGTTTAGGTTATGATAAAAATCATTAATCGCTTGATGAATATCTTCTATGGATATATCATTCTCATTGTAGTACACATACCCTTCCGTAATATGAAACCCTTCCGTAATCTCAAAATCAGGTTTTGAGTCTTTTTCCTTTGAAGCATTATCAACATACGATTGAATTAGCTTCTTTTGCGCCTGCAGTTTCTGTATAGTCACATCAATATCCCTCAGCCGCTCTAAAAACAGCCTTGACATTTCGTTGGCGTCATCGCTCCCTTTGGTTCGTTTAATATCTTCCAAAGGTATGCCAACCTCGCGCAGTTTTATAATTTTTTTTAAAGCAGAGATTTGTGTTTCTCCATAAAACCGATATTGATTTGCTTCGTTTACATATTCCGGCTTAAACAAGTCAATCTCATCATAATATCGCAATGTCTTTTTACCAACATCCATCATCATTGAAAACTGCCCAATTGAATATTGCATTATAACGCTCCCCATTTGTTAACCCTCAAAAAGGGTATTTTATATAACTCATGATGCATATACAAACGATAGTCTTTACGCTCGATAAAATGTGCAACACAATGGCTGATGGTTTCTGCCATGTCTTCGTTCAGCAGTTGCCCCAGCTCTTTTTGCGCAAGACGAGGATATCCAAGATGCCCAAAGCCCTTGGCTTTTGCGCTTATTTTTTTTGGTGAAATCATTTCCCTGTCCGAAACAACAATATCCGGTTGCACTTTATAATCTCTTACCTTTTCGCTGTCAATATCCAGCATACAGGACGTCTCAATCCATCCGACATGATAGTCTTTTGGATAAGTTTTCAACTGTGTGTCCAACTTTTCCTGCTGTCTTACTTCACTGCTCACTTTTTCGCTGAAAATAGCCCCCATAGGCGCAAAAGCAATATCCCCATGTTTTTTATTCAACACATCACAAGCCTGTTCAATAGCGATGGCGTGCTTTGGGTCAGCATGCCCTGAGATGACCACAATATGTTTTATCCCCCACTCCGCAACCGCTTTAAGTATACTTCTTACCAAACAATAAAACAGTTTCTGCGATAAATGAATGTTGCCAGGAAAACCTTTGAAAACAGCGTGTCCCAACGGTACCATTGGCAAAGAAATAAAAGTGTGCGCCTTAAACCGCTTTTCCAATTTTTCAATGCTGTTTTCAACCCAATGCGCTGTTTCAAATATGTCCACTCCTGTGGGCAAGTGTCTCCCGTGCGCTTCGATTGGTGCAAACCTCAAGAACAAAACCGTTTTGTCCTTATCCAGCCGTTCAATATCTTCCCAACTTAAATCCAAAATATTTACGCTCATTTTCTATTCCTCCCTTTTTTAAACAGTCTACATGTTCCTGCTACTGGAAGGTCAAGTTTTTTAACCCGCTAAAAATAAGCTTTGCGGGCAAAACGATTTATCTATGACGTTATACTATTTTATTAAAGTAAACATGTCTTTTGTTATCCCATAGACCACAATATCACAAATACCAGAATTATTGACTGACGCTTCGCGGTGTGTGCCTTCGTAAGTCATCCCCGCTTTTTGCATCACTTTACCCGAGTTTGGATTGCGGCTGTCGTGCCTTGCCCACACACGATTCACACTCACCTCATAAAATAAAAATGCAATCACTCGCTTTAATGCTTCTGTTGTAAAGCCTTGATTCCAAAAGCCTTCTCCAATGCAGTATCCCATTTCCATCGCTTCAATGTCTTCCTCTAAGTTGACAACACCAATGCTGCCAATCGCCTGCCCTTGCGCCTTGTTTTCGATACACCACTGATAGTTATTTTTATTCTCATATTCCTTTACCCATGCCGTAATCAGCGCGCCACTTACCTCCGCCGAAGGATGGGTTGGCCAAGTCAAAAACCGCGTGACTGTATCGTTTCCTGCCCAGTTTTGGAACATATCTTGCGCATCCTCCATACGAAATGGCCTCAAAATCAGACGTTCGGTTTCTAAAGCTAAAGTTCCTAGGTGTTTCATATATGCTCCTCCACTTTCTAAATATTTACACAATACTAACGCATCAGAATGCTTACGTCAACTAAAAAACCCGCAAGGGATAAACCTTTGCGGGTGATAGTTGATCGTACTTGTTTTGATTAACGTTTTGAGAGCTTAAACCGCGCGTTTTGCCAGTTTGTTTAAAATGCACAGCCCATATCCTAATCCCAGCAGCAATATGAATATCCCTAAAATATATATCACGGCTACCCCTATCGTCTGCTCGACAAAAATCAAGCTGGCCGGAAAAGGACAATTACCGGTAACTTTCCATAGGAAAAACGCAAAACCCATATACATCAGCGGAAATGCGAGAACGCCGATCATCCGCCATGTCTTTAAAATGTTTTTACAATCAAAGAACAAAAGCCAATAGATCAACAAAAGCGCAGGGTTGATGATATGGATAAACCAAAAAGCGCCTTGCAAGTTTAGACCCATCAAAAGTGTCGCGATCAGAATAACGATAGTGTCCGTAACACAAGCAAGAAAAACCCATTCGGGGAATATTGATTTACCTTTAAACTCAAAGTTTGTGCTTAACACCAAAACCACGCCAACCAAAAGCCCCGAGATAAAACAGTACTCACCCATAAACGACATATCCTTGCCATACCCAATCAATACAGAAGCTATAAAAGACACACCCAGAATGAGCCCAAAAATGTTTTTCGCTTTTTCCATCTAACCTAGTTTCTCCATATTTTTTAATATTGTATTATTTTACTATATTTTCTTGCCTAGCGGAAAAGTTTTTTCTTCTTGCACAAAAAAACGCCCTACAGATGTAAGGCGTTTGTTTTTGCCAGTAATAACGATTAACGTTTTGAGAACTGAGGAGCGCGTCTTGCGGCTTTTAGGCCGTATTTCTTTCTTTCCTTCATTCTCGGGTCACGGGTTAAGAAGCCCGCTTTTTTCAGCACCGGACGGTACTGCGGATCGGCCTGCAAAAGTGCACGCGAGATGCCGTGGCGCACAGCGCCAGCCTGTCCAGTGTAGCCGCCACCTTTTACGGTGACTAAAACGTCATACGTACCAATGGTTTTGGTTTCTTCCATTGGTGAGCGAACCAACATTTTTAGTGTTTCAAGATTGAAGTATTCTTCAATATCTCGTTTGTTAATAGTGATTTTTCCTGTTCCGGATACAAGGCGTACTCGGGCAACAGAAGATTTTCTTCTACCTGTTCCGGTATAGAGTGTTTTACTCATTTACTTTTCGTACCTCCTTGTTAAACTTCCCGGTATTCGGCCGGTTTATAGGCCACGGGGTTTTGCGCTTCATGACCATGGTCCTCGCCGACATAAACCCTGAGGTTTTTCAGCATTTCTCTGCCAATCTTGTTCTTTGGAAGCATTCTTCTTACCGCATTCATGAACAAAAACTCAGGTTTTTTCTCCATCATCTTTGCGTAAGATACTTCTTTCAAGCCACCCGGATGGCCGGTGTGCCTGTAATACATTTTCTGTTCCAGCTTTTTGCCGGTGAAAACCAGTTTGTCCACGTTGATAACAATCACGTGATCACCAGTCATAATGTGTGGTGTATACTCTGGCTTGTGTTTGCCTTTTAGCAGCATCGCTACCTGACTTGCAAGTCTTCCAAAAACCTGCCCGTCTGCATCGATAAGCAACCATTTAGATTCCACACCGCCGGTCTTAGCCATATATGATTTCATAGGGCTTCCTCCTGCCTGTTTTTAATTAAATTTTTATAACGATTGCATATGTTTGCATTGGGCTGGAACGCAAACAGTCGCAACAAATATTCTAATCAAATTAATGACTTCTGTCAAGTAAAAGTTACCCCGCCCTCTTTTAAAAAAGCCGAAGTTTTCGCGCTTTTTTTGCGTTTGCGCTAAAAATATATAAAAAAGGTGTTGAAATGGATGAGGCTATCGATTATAATAAATTCCGCTGACAATAAAATGTCTGTTTGCCGCTATAGCTCAGTAGGTAGAGCGCATCCATGGTAAGGATGAGGTCATCAGTTCAAATCTGATTAGCGGCTCCACCGAGCACCGTTCGGCATAAATAGCGCTTACACCCATTTCGGGTGAGCGCTATTTTATTTTCTTTTCTTTATTTTTAAAGCCATCACACATATTAACACTTTTTTATACACGCCTAAACAGCTGATAAAAAGCATCTCATAAAAGAAAAACAAGCCAATGTTAAGTTTAGGTGACAGATTTCTAATTTATGTTGGTAGCGATTGGCGTGATAGATTGATATAATGCTTTTAATAAAGTATAAGAGGAGCACTTATGTATTTTCACGAGCGATTAATCGAACTTAGACGGCAAAACGGATGGTCTCAAGAAACGCTGGGTAACAAGTTGAACGTTTCAAGGCAAACGGTATCCAAATGGGAGCTGGGGCAAACCACGCCAGATATGAATAATCTGCGCGAAATGAGCGCCATTTTCAATATCAGTTTGGATGTGTTAGTGAGTGGTCAACAAGCCGATCGCGAAAACGACCGCTCAACGCCCTTTTTGCGAAAACACTTTGAATACAAAAGTAAAGCCCGCTTTTTGAACTTACCACTCGTTCATATCAACGCTGGCCGCGGTGCCTATCGGGCAAAAGGTATT
>JBFLKV010000224.1:0-3018 GCA_040883365.1 Eubacteriales bacterium | reverse complement strand
ATTGTCATATTTTTTTGTATGGATTTGCACATATCATAGATGGTCAGGCATGTGGCAGAGACCGCGTTAAGCGCTTCCATCTCCGCGCCCGTTTCACCGTTGCATTTGACGACGGCGGTGACTGCGATGCCGTTTTTCTGATATTCAAATGAAATATCCACGCCCGTCAGCATCAGCGGATGGCACATGGGGATGGTATCGGATGTCTTTTTGGCGGCCATAATGCCCGCCACTTGTGCCACGGCCAAAACATCGCCTTTGGCGATACCGCCGCTTTTTACTTGCGCCAAGGTTTCGGCGGCCATGATGATTTTACCGGCGGCTTTGGCTACGCGTGCGGTTTTCGGTTTGTCCGAAACATCGACCATCCGAGCATGACCTTGTTTATTTAAATGGGTAAAATCCATCTTATCCTCCAATTTGGTTCATCCCGCGCAAAGAAGAACTCTTGCCGTTCTCGTTTAGGAAATGCTCGGCGGGTTTGTAGAATATGCCTTTTTTCAGCGCACTGATGAGCGCCGTGCCATGCAGACCGCGAAGGTTGATCTCGGCAGGTGAATGTAAGCACGGTTTCAGCCGTCCGTCTGTGGTGACGCGGATGCGGTTGCACTCGCCACAGAAGCTGTGCGTCATCGGGCGAATCAGACCTATGGTGCCGATGTGCTCAGGCACTTGATATAGTTCGGCAACGCCGTCGGTTTTTAAGGGGACAAGCGAAGGGCAAGCACCCAATACCGCGTCGGCCGAAACAAAGCGAGATTGATCCCAATCGGCACATTCGCCAATCGGCATTAGCTCGATAAACCGTACGCTGATGGGTTCGTCTTTTGTTAGGGCAATCAGATTGGGGATATCGTCTAGATTAAACCCGCCAATCAGTACCGTATTGATTTTGAGGTTAGAAAACCCTGCTTCTTTTGCCGCGGTGAGACCGGCTAAGGCATCACTAAGATGTCCGCTTCGCGTCAGCTTATGGAACTTGGTTTCATCCAGCGTATCGATGCTAATATTGATGCGGTCAACGCCGACGGCTTTTAGCGCCTTGGCGTACTCGGGCAAAAGGCTGCCGTTGGTGGTGAGGGTCAGCTCCTCAAGTTCGGGGATGGCGCGTAGCATATGGCAAAGGTCGATGATGCCCTTTCTCACCAAAGGCTCGCCGCCGGTCAAACGAATTTTCTTGATGCCACAGGCCACTGCCGCGCGTCCAATCTCGGCCAGTTCGCTGATGGAAAGGATATCCGTGTGCTTAACCTGGGGGACGCCTTCTTCGCCCATGCAGTAGGTGCATCGGTAGTTGCAAAGATCGGTCACCGACAACCGTAAATATTCAATTTTTCGTCCAGATTGATCGTTCATAGCACCTCTTTAAAACTATTTAATACCGCTTGCGTCTTTAGTTGCAACGTTGCGGTAAGGGCCTTTATATTGTCATCGTGATGTAGACTCTCATGGTTGTACATTGTATCTTATTTTCATTTGGTGAAAAAGTCAAATGTTGCGTAAGAATACTGATAGGGCTTCCCGTCAGGATGGATGAGATAATAACACAAGGCCGTAGAAAAAGCAGGACCGATAGGTTAAAGACTCTCTTTTCGGTGACGAATCAGCTCGGCCGCCACACTGATGGCAATCTCAGCCGGCGTTTCGGCCAAAATTGGTAGGCCGATGGGGGCATGTAAGCGGTCAATTTCACTCATCGAAAAACCACGTTCCAGCAGACGTTGTCGCGTAACGGCAATTTTGTTGCGGCTGCCGATACAGCCGATATAGACGGTGTGCACGGTAAGCGCACGGCAAAGCACCTCAAAATCCGCTTGATGGCCGGGGGTCATGATGACCACGTAATCGTCCTCGGTGAGGTTGATTTTTTCGGCAAAGTTTTCATACTCACCGCAGATAACGCTTTGAGCCGCAGGGAAGTTCTCGGGCTTGGCAAGATATGCGCGGTTGTCAAAAACCACGACACGAAAATCGACGCTGGCCAACACCGGCACCAACGCTTTGCCCACATGACCGCCGCCGAACACGTATACCGTACCCTTTCGGGAAATGGGCTCCATGTAGCGTCCTTTCTTGAAGTAGGTGGTGTGAGAACAAAACGCACGGAGTTTATCCGGGATTTCGTTGGATTCAAAAACAGAAAACTCGGTCACGGCTCGGTCGGAGAGGCGCAAGGTTAGCCATGCGTTGCAGTCCTTTTCCAGTATGCTCAAAAGCTTTTCCAGCACGGGCAAATCTTTTTTTCGCATAGGCTGGAAGCATACGGTCACGGTGCCGCCGCAAATCATGTTGGTATCGTTTTGCTCGCCGCCTTCCATGCTGTAGGTCACCAACGAAAAACGCTTTTTCTTGATATCTTCGGCCGCTTTGCCGATGACGATATGCTCCACAGCACCACCGCCGATGGTGCCAGAAAACGAACCGTCTTCAAAAACGGCCATCCGTGCACCGGCGCCTCTGGGTGAGGAGCCCGCGTTGGCGAGAATGCTACACAGCATCACGGGTTTATTATTATGGATAGCGGTGATGATATCACCGATTACAGTTTTCATTATCGTTCCTTCCTGACAGCGGATGGTTATTTCAAAAAGATACGTTTTCCGCCTTTATGTTCGGTCACGCGCCCAATGTGCTGTGCGGAGGGCACGCTGTTTTTAAGTTCAGCAAAAAGGGCGTCCGCATCTTCCTCATGAACAGCAATCAAAAGCCCGCCCGAGGTTTGTGGGTCGAAAAGCAAGTCCTGCATGGCCAGCTCCAGTTCACCGACATCGACGAATGCACCTGCAAACTTGCGGTTTCGGTACATACCAGCGGGCAGAACACCGAGGCGCGCAAGTTCTAAAGATTCGGGGATGATGTCAATGGCGTCTGTTTGGATATGCATCTCGGTATCGCTGCCTTCGGCCATTTCCATCATATGTCCCATCAGACCAAACCCGGTCACGTCGGTGCAGGCATGCACGCGGTATTTCACCATCGCGTCCCGTGCCGTTTTATTGAGCGTGGTCATAAGCCGAT
>JBFLKV010000223.1:0-15043 GCA_040883365.1 Eubacteriales bacterium | reverse complement strand
TTGATCGAGTCATAGATAAAGAAATTAACCGAATCAAAAAGATGTGTGCCAGGATCTAAGCCCATCGCCAAAAGTAGTTTTTGTATCAACGTGTTCAGCCAGTCCATCACAAGCAGTTGATCACGTATAAATCTTAAGATAACCATTAAGACCTCCAAAATTTTATATTAGTTTTTCTATTTCATGCATTAGGTTTTGCAAAGCTGATTGATCGAGCGAATAGCGCACCCATTTGCCATCCTTTTTGGGCAGAACCAAACCGGACTCAACCAGAATTTTCATATGATGTGAAAGCGTAGGCTGAGTGATTTGCAGCCTTTCCAGAAGTTCGCAAGCGCAAACATTACCCGGCTTTAAAAGTTCGAGTATTTTTATTCTGTTTTCGTCGCTTAATGCTTTGCAGTGCTGACTAATAAGGGACATGCGATTCACCTCATATAGATTATTATCAATATGAATAATACACGACATATAGACATCTGTCAATATGTTTTTATTTATTAACCGGTTTACTTGTAAAATTACCTAAAAACGGTTAGTTAACCATAAAAGTGGTTTATTAGTGACTATACATAATTGGGAGAGAAAGATGGAACACTTACAGAAAATTGATATTCTAGAGAGTGAACGAAGCTGTACAATTTCGATAGAAGAATACTGCAAAAGACTGATCACGCTACATGAGTCGGGCGATATAGGCTTTTGGTTTATTAAAGCGGGAACAGATGAAATTGTTTTTTCAGAAATTGCGCGCAAAATATATGAATTGGATTCTGGAATTACGATAACTATCCCGAAACTTTTGACGATCATACCATCAACCGATGTCCCCATTGTTGAATCGATTATTTCTGATCTTAAAACGGATAAAACAGACCATTTTAATATGACACATGGGTTTATTACAAAATCAGGGAAACTTAAGTATGTTCAGTCTTGGGGCGTAAAACAGAGTAGGAGTAATCACCCTGAGGGCGTTTATGGTGCGATTAGAGACATCACAATAGAGAAGGAAAACGCAGAAAAAGAAGAGATATATAGCCGCTATCTAGATATGGCGACTGAGCTTGGTAAAAACGCGCTTTGGCGGTATGCGATAGATGAACCTTATAGTCGAGTTACCGAGTGGTATCGGGCCCTTGGGTATAGCCTAGAAAGGAAAAAATTAGAGGCGCTAAAGGAATGGAAAAGACTGCTTCACCCGAAGGATAAAGAAAGAGCGGTAGAACTATTTAATCGTTTTTTAGCGGGAGAAATACTTGAGTATGAAGATGTTTATCGATTGCGGAATGCAAAGGGTGAGTACGTTTATATCAAAACATATGGGAAAGCCATAGAGTTTACTGAAAAGGGGAAACCGAGCGTCGTTATTGGCACACTATCGGATATTACCGATATCGTTCAGATGCAGGAGCGGTTAAAAAACACAGAGATGAAGCAGATGTTTTTGATGGAAAACGTCGCTGATTTTGTGATACAAGTGGACACCTATGGGAAAATACTGTTTGAAACAAAAAGATTTAGAAAAACAGCCTCATCGTTGAAGGAAGATAGTACACTACTTTTTGATTATATTCACAAAGACGATCGCGATATTCTTTTAACGAAATTAACAGAAATTAATCAAAATTCACAAGTGGTCACTTCAACCTGCCGCCTTGGGGATAGTAACCGATATATTTGGTTTAATCTACATGTTAAAGGGATTTTCGATGAAACGGGCGTTTTAGACACCTTTATCGTAATCGGAAATGATATAACAGAAAAAGTAGATTCGCAGAGGGTGATTCGAGAATCTGAAATGAATCTGCGTATGCTGGTTGAGAATGTTAAAGACTTAATCATCAAGCTGGATGGCCAGAATAGAATATCATACGTAGCGGATAATGCATCACTCATCTTGGGTATCCCGGTAGAATTTATGAAGGGCTTAACGCTGGCTAAGATTTTTTATGATATAAAAAGAGACAGAGTAAAAGAGACCATTGTCAAAATTCGCGAAAACCTAGGTGCGGATATTACCTTTAAGGCCCGTGTTAACACATCAAACGGTGTTCGGTGGTATGAGTGGAGCGGCCGAGGGTTGGATGCAAGGGGTGATATCGTTTGCATTGGTCGTGATGTGACGGCGGTTATCAAACAGCAGAATAAAAATGAGGAACTTGTCAGAAAAATTGATACCACTTTGGACGTGGCAGGGATTGCCACATGGGATTGGGATTTGATTAACGATCATATTACGTTTAGTCCGATGCTGTTTAAAATGCTTGGGCGGCCGGAAGAACCGATGGAAAATCATGGGTTTGATATGATTAACCAATGGATTAACCCGGAAGACTTAAAGTGTATCGTGGAGGATTTAACGCCCGAAGAAAAAGCAAAGAGACAATTACTGGAAAGCAAGTTTAGGATCATGAAGGCCAACGGAGAGTATGTTTGGTTTCAGTCTCGCGGCTACGTGACCGAATGGGACGATGAGGGCAGAAGCAAACGTGCGTTGGGCGTATATATCAACATCACAAAAGAGCAGCAACTACAGGATGAACTAAAATACATGGCGTACCATGATGAGCTGACCGGGCTTTATAACCGAAAGCGGATTATTGAGCTGATGGAAACAGCGCTTGCCGAAGGAAAACTGCATAAAGCAGCTGCGATTACGCTGGATATTGATAACTTTAAAGCGACCAATGATATTTTCGGGCATGCGGTGGGTGATATGCTGCTCATCTCTATGGCACAGACGCTAAAAGCACGCGTTGGAGATATGGGCCAATGTGCGCGTTTAGCTGGCGATGAGTTTTTTATCTTTATTCCGGAATTTAAGGATAAGCAGGATGTGATTGACTTAACATCGAAACTGATCAACTTTTTTGGCAACGCCATGACCCTGCCTAACGACCATGATATTGACATCAGTATGTCGGCCGGCGTGGTGTTCTATCCAGATGATACAACGGATATCGATATGTTGATCAATTACTCGGATATTGCCATGCTACAGGCCAAGGAGATTGGGAAAAACCGTTTTGTGTTGTATAACGGCGAAGTGACCAAACAGTATTATCAATCACATCAGCTATTATATGATATTCGCTCAGCTATTAAGAATAAAGAGTTTTTAATGTATTATCACCCAGTTGTGGATTTAGAAAACAACGAAGTGGTTCAGCTGGAAGCTTTAATTCGGTGGCAACACCCAACGTATGGCATGCTGATGCCGTCTGGGTTTATTCATGTGGCCGAAACCAGCGGAGAGATTACGAATATTTTTAAAGCGGTTTATAAAAAAACGTTATTGCAACTTAAAAAATGGCAGAGAAAGAAACCGAATTTGAGCTTATCTATCAATCTTTCAGCAAGACAATTGACCGAAGTGGATTTTTGTGATTATCTGATTTCGGTTGCGGAAGAAGTAGGCATCAAGCCGGAACGGTTGATTTTCGAGATTACGGAAACAACGCTGTTGCATGTTGTGGAAACGGTCAGGACAAATATTAAGGCAATTCGCAGCCATGGGTTTATGTTGGCGCTGGACGACTTTGGAATGGAGTACTCATCCTTGGCTATGCTTGAAAAAGTGGGCTTTGATATGATTAAGATTGATCGATTCTTTGTTATCAATTTTGAAGACAGCTTTGTCTCAAAAGAAGTGATTAAGATGATTAGTTCGATTATCAAAGGGCTCGATAAACAGAGCATTGTGGAAGGGGTAGAGACCGAGCAACAGCTTGAAACCATGCAGTCGCTGGGCTTCCAGTGGATTCAAGGTTTTTATTTTTCAAAGCCTTTGCCGGAAAAGGAAGTCGACCGTTTTGTACGGGAGTTTAAAAAAAGGCAAAAGAAAAAAGGACTTAAAGTAATTTAAGTCCTTTTTTATATGCGCTTACATATTGTCTGGAATTAAAGGAATAAAGTCCACTTCGGTTCTCCAGGCTTCAAACTGTGATTGGGTCATCTCGATATCGTAGTAATATACGGTACCTGAGCCATTAACAACATTGGTATCCAAATCGATAGTGCCAAGGTAATAGACGGCACGATCGGTATAGAATTTGTTAAGTGACGGAATAAAATCAGTACCGACCTGAACGAAGATATCATATTCGCCATGAACAATGGAGTTGATCTTGTGGAATTCACCAGCGCGGATATAACGCGCGATAACGGCGGTGCTGCTATCATCGCTACGTGTGACGTAGACGATCATATCAGTGGCGGTTAGGTTATCGAAATCGATGTAACCATACCCCTTAACTGTGTTTTCCATCAATTTGCCTGTTGTACCGCGTTCTGCAGCATAGAAAGGCATCTCATAGGTTTGACCACCAAATTCAAATTCATGAATGCCTGCCTCGGCGGCGAAAACATCCACACTAAAGGTTTCTGTGGATTTTCCGGCGATTTCCAACGTTCTTTCGTCAACGCTGGCACCATTGAGCAGAGAAACACATTCGCAGTCCCCAGCGGTTTCTCCGGTGTTTTCAACAGTACAATCCACGCTAAATGTAAAGTCAGTTAAGTAATAGTACTGATCTGCATCGCTGCTAAACTTAAAGGAAGGCGCAGTATATACATTGAATTCGTCGGTTAAATCACCGGCAGCTACGGTGTGCACGCCTGCAACCGTTGTGGCATCAGCAGTGACTTCGGTAGACTCGTTAATGACTTCAATCTCGCCCATCTTAGTTCCTTCATAGTCGATAGCAAAGGTGTGGACAAGCTCACCGTCAAGATAAACGGGGATGTCAAAAGATTCTTTTTTCATTCCATAACACTCAACCGAAATCTCGATGGGAATAGCACCATCATAGTCGATATTTTCGCTTGAAACGTCAATAGCAACAAGTTCAGCCGAACTGGAAACAAAACCGACAAAGAAAACAAAAATCGCTAGAATTAAGATGATGCCCAAGACAGGGCCGAGGATCCACCATAAAACCTTCTTATTTTTTCCGCCAGATTTTTTTTCTTCTTCGGTTATTTGATGGGCGCACTCAGGACAAAAGTCCGCCTTTTTTGGAATTTTTGTATTACATTTGGGGCATTTCATACGTCGGTACCTCCATTAGATATCATTACTAAAAACTATAACAAAAATATCCTTAATAAACAATAAAAACAAAAAAGATTATTTTGAATACGGGGTATTTAATATAGGTAGTTTACTCCTGAACAATCCATCTTTTTTATAATATGCGGCGCTGACCGCCGGCGCAGTGGGGATGGTGGCCAACTCACCGACGCCTTTTGCGCCATATGCCATAGCGAGTTTATCGTCGCTTTCCACCAAAAGCACTTTTATGGTTGGGGTCTGATCCGCACGGAACAAACGCAGCTTGGCGTAAGTGACTTGGGGGATACTATCGATCAGCGGGTAATCTTCGGTCAAGGCATATCCAAGACCCATGGCCACGCCGCCTTCCACTTGGCCTTCCGCGCCAGTTCGGTTGATTACTTTGCCCACATCATAGGCGCAGATGACGTCCGCTACCTTACCATCATCGTCCAAAACAACCAGCTGTGCGCCATATCCATAAGCCGCATGGCTAATGGGATGATCTTTTTGGCTGTCGATGGGGTCGGTGACGCAAGTGTATTCGCCATAGGCTTCTTGGCCATTTATATCCGACCAGCTTTGATCCTGCTTTTTTGCCAAAAGATTTTCACAGGCCACACGCACCGCTTCACCGGTAAATAGGGTCTGTCGCGATGCCGTGGTGGTGCCTGAGTTGGGGGTTCTTTGGGTGTTAGGCTGTTCGATGATGACCTGACTGGGTTTTACGTCCAGCGTCTGGCACGCGATTTTTAGAATGACCGCGTCTAAACCCTGCCCGATTCTTGCAGCACCCGTGCGCACATGAATTTTCTCGTTCTCTACACTGACGATACATCGGCCCGTATCCGGCACGCCCACACCCAGCCCGCTGTTTTTTAAGGCACAAGCCAATCCCATTGTTTTGGTTTCGTCATAGTAGGGTTTTAGTGCCTCCAAGCATTCATAAAGGGCGGTGCTGACATCGGCAATTTGACCATTGGGCAAAGACTGCCCCGGGCGAATGGCATTGCGAAGACGAATCTCAAGCGGACTGATGCCGACCTTTTCGGCCAAAAGTGTCAGGTTGGATTCGATGGCAAACACAGATTGCGTGACGCCGAATCCGCGAAAAGCACCTGCCGGCGGGTTGTTGGTATAGACGGCAGTGCCTTTGATATCCACGTTGGCGTAGTTATATGGCCCGCCTGCATGGGTGCAGGCGCGTTGCAACACTGGGCCGCCCAAAGAAGCATAGGCGCCGGTGTCCGATATAATGTCGGCTTTTACGGCCGAGATGATACCGTTTTCGTCGCAAGCCGTGGTCATATTAATTTCCATGGCATGGCGTTTGGGGTGTACCAAGATACTTTCCTGTCGGGACAGGCGCACCTTGACCGGCAGCCCTGTGATAAAAGTCGCCAGCGCCGCATGGTGCTGAACGCTCATATCCTCTTTGCCGCCAAATCCGCCGCCGACGGTCTGGGATTCGATGTGCAGTCGTTCGGGATCAATATCTAAAATATGCGCAATCTCTCGCCGCTCGTCATAGATATTCTGACTGGCGGTATAGAGCTTGATGTTTTCTCCGTCGGGTTCACCGATGGCGCATTCGGGTTCCATAAATGCATGATCGGTAAAGGGTGTGCTGTAATGCTGGGTGATGACATGGGCGCTTTTTTCAAATATAGCGTCAACATCTTCGCCGCGCTTTAAGTGCTGAACACTTAAGATATTGCCACCTTCGTGCAGTTCGGGCGCGCCTTCGGCCAGCGCCAGGGCAGGGGAAGACAGCGCTTCTAAGGGTTTGTAATCGACTTTGACCAAATCCTTGATCGCTTCAAGATTCTCTTTGGTTTTTGAGACGACAAGCGCCACACCGTCACCCACATAGCGGGTGTTGTCGCCTTCGGCGATGAGTACATCCCAATCTTTCTTTAGGTGACCGGTTTTGTTGACCGGCACATCCTTGGCGGTGATGACCGTCACACAGTCCGGGTGGGCCAGTGCCGCACTCGTATCGATTTTTAGGACGGTGGCTCTGGGGTATGGGGTGCGCACGGCCGAGGCATAGACCATGCAGGGCAGAGCGATGTCGTCCACATACGGGGCGGTGCCCAGCGTTTTATCTGTGGCATCCGGACGGATGATTTCGTCGCCAAGCAGCGCGGTATCCACGGGGGTTGGCACCGGGATATTCTCGCGTAAATATTCAGCCGCAAGCGCAATCGCTTCAACGATTTTGACATAGCCTGTACAACGGCAGATGTTGCCTTTAATCGCTTTTCGAATTTCGGCCTCGGTGGGGCTTAAGTTCTTGTCGAGCAGGGACTTGGCGCTGATGACCATGCCCGGGATGCAAAAACCGCATTGCACGGCACCTGCGATGCCGAAACAATAGGCATACACTTGTTTTTCGCGCGGGGTTAGGCCATCTACGGTTAGGATTTCGACGCCATCGAGCTTTTGCACTTTTTGGGTGCAGGCGCGTTTACTGATGCCGCCGATCAGCACCGAACATGTGCCGCAAGCCCCTGTGGAACAACCTTCCTTGACACTGGTAAGACGCAAATCATCTCTTAAAAAATCCAGCAAGTTTTTTTGGCTGTCCGTTTCGATTTTTTGATTATTAACAATAAAATGAACCATGATTTTTCTCCATATAAAGTATGTCTGCATTATAACATGCTTTCTAAAATTTTGAACATAAACAAGACGTTTGGAAACTTCCTTTGTAGGTTGACGCGAAAATGTGAAGAGTGTTAGAATGAGAGAACTATATAGGAAAGGATTGGTGCGGGGTGGTGTACGCGCCCGAGAAAAAATAATGGAAAACATGCGTAAAGAAATACTGGATATTTTACGGAATAACGCAAAAATATCGGCCAAAGAAGTGGGTAGCATGATTGGAAAAAGCGAAGCTGCCGTTGCGGACGAGATTAAGAAGCTGGAAGATGAAAAAGTCATTTTACAATATAAGACACTGATTAACTATGGGAAACTGGACAGCGATTATGCTGAAGGGTTGATCGAAGTAAAAGTGGAGCCCCAACGCGAAATGGGGTATGACCGTATCGCCGAGCGGATATATCGCTTTGATGAAGTTAAAGCGGTGTATTTGATGAGTGGCGCTTATGATCTTTCGGTGCACGTGGAAGCCAGCACCATGAAACAAATTTCCGAGTTTGTTTTTGAAAAACTTGCCGTGATGGAAGGTGTGCGTTCCACGGCGACATATTTTATAATGAGAAAATATAAAGAGCACGGTGTTGTATTTGTGGATGAGGAAAAAGATGAAAGGTTGGTTATTTCGCCATGATGAATTATGACAAGTATATTGCCAAAACTGTCAGCGAGATTCCGCCTAGCGGCATCCGAAAGTTTTTTGATATCGCATCCGAGATGGATGACGTCATCAGCCTTGGTGTAGGCGAACCCGACTTTAACACGCCTTGGAATATCTGCGAGACCGCGATATATGCCATCGAGACCGGGAAAACGCATTATACTTCCAACTATGGCACCACGCCTTTGCGTCAAGAGATTGCGGCATATTTGAATGACCGTTTTTCGCTTCAATATGATATCAATCAAATCGTGGTCACAGTCGGCGCTTCCGAAGCATTGGACATCGCCTTTCGGTCCATCATCAACCCCGGGGACGAAG
Source organism: Eubacteriales bacterium (assembly GCA_040883365.1). Classification (GTDB taxonomy): domain Bacteria; phylum Bacillota; class Clostridia; order Christensenellales; family CALMFG01; genus CALMFG01. The sequence goes on along the minus strand of JBFLKV010000223.1, from coordinate 6,341 downwards.
TTTTAGTCCCGGCGCCGTCCTATGTATCCTACATGCCGGGAGTCAAGCTGGCCGGGGGTGAGGCTGTGCCGGTTTTAACCGTTGCTAAAAACGCCTTTAAATACACGGCCGATATGCTGAAAAGTGTGATTACACCCAAAACAAAAGCGATTATTTTGCCTTTCCCGAATAACCCCACCGGGGCTGTGATGACGCGGGAAGAGCTTTTGGGAATCGTTGATGTGATTATAGAAAATGACTTGATCGTGATATCCGATGAAATATACTCGGAGCTGACTTATGATGGTAAGCATACATCCATCGCGTCATTGCCCGGTATGCAAGAGCGTACCATTGTGATCAATGGGTTTAGTAAAGCCTTTGCCATGACCGGATGGCGACTTGGGTTTGTGGCGGCACCTTTGGCGCTGACCAAAGCCATGGTGAAAATTCATCAATATACGATTTTGTGTGCACCTTCTGCTGCACAGGAAGCGGGTTTGGAAGCACTGAAGTCCGAACGCAGAAATGGATTTAAGCAGGTCAAAGATATGGTCAGCCAGTATGATTACAGGCGGCGGTATTTGCTGGAAGCGTTTAATGCCATCGGCTTGATTTGTTTTGAGCCCAAGGGTGCTTTCTATATGTTCCCGAACATCCAAATCTCCGGTCTTTCGTCGGACGAGTTTTGTGAGCGTTTGGTGAAGGAAAAGAAAGTCGCTTGTGTTCCGGGGACTGCATTTGGTGAGGGTGGCGAGGGCTTTATACGCTGTTCGTATGCATCTTCTATGGAAAACCTAAAAGAAGCGGTCAAACGGATTGCTGAATTTTTAAAAGAAAATGGGTGGATTTAAAAAATTTTTTAAATAATATTGGGCGATTTACACTAAAAAAATTAAAAAATGATATAATCACTTTGTAGAAGAAAGGTGATGCTCATGAACTTTAAAGTGGTTGGAAAACCGGTCCAGCGGGGAGACGCCGCTGCCAAAGTGACTGGTAAAGCCCTGTATACGCGGGACATACCGATGCGCGGCATGTTGTATGCCAAAATCTTGCGCGCTGAAATTGCGCATGGATATGTGAAATCCTACGACATTTCCGAAGCGGAAAAACTTCCCGGCGTGGTGAAGATTGTTTTGCCCAAAGACGTTAAGGCCAACGCATGGCCGAGCGCGGGACATCCTCACAGTCTAAACCCTGCCCATCAGGATATTGCCGACCGGCAGATTTTAAATGAAAAAATAAGATTATACGGAGACGAGATAGGTGCGGTTGTCGCCAGAGATGAGATAACGGCTGAAAAAGCGGTTAAGCTTATTAAGGTGGAATACGAAGCGCTTCCTTTTGTCTTGGATGCAGAAGAGGCATTAAAAGAAGGCGCCCCGATTCTGCATGGCGATGAAACCAACGTTTTGCGTCATACCGATATAAAACACGGCAAAGAGGATATAAACACTGCTTTTTCCAAGTGTGACCATGTATTAGAACAATCCTTTGATGTTAAACCAGTACAGCATGCGCATCTTGAGAACCATATCGCATATGCCTATGTGGATATGGAAGATCGGCTGACGGTGGTGACGTCGTCGCAGATTTCTCATATCGTAAGACGCGTCGTGGCTAATGCACTTAATTTGCCCTTTGGCAAAGTACGTGTGGTACAGCCTTACATCGGCGGTGGTTTTGGTAACAAACAGGACGTGGTGGTTGAACCCCTCGCGGCGATGCTGAGTTTGGCTTGCAACGGAAAGCCTGTGATGGTGGACTTAACGCGAGAAGAAGTTTTCTTTAGCACAAGGACACGGCACGGCATTAAGTTTAATATAAAAACCGGTGTTTCCAAGGACGGAAAAGTGTTGGCCAAGAAGATGGTGAGCATTGGCAACAGTGGCGCCTATGCATCGCATGGCCACTCGATTGTTGCAAAAGGCGGCACCAATTTTTCCAGAACATACCCAGCCGAACTGGCCACCGAATGGGACGGATATTCCGTTTATACCAATACGGCAACGGCCGGAGCGATGCGTGCTTATGGCATCCCGCAAGTGAACTTTGCGGTGGAAAGCCATATGGATGATATTGCTGATGATATTGGCATGGATCCGATAGAATTTAAACAAAAGAATGTGATGACGCTTGGCTTTGTCGATCCGATTACCGGGATTGAAATAAAGTCCTGCGGATTGCCCGAATGTATCGAAAAGGGCAAGGCCTATATTGATTGGGACAACAAGAGAAAAGAATATACGAACCAAACAGGCGACAAACGCAAAGGCGTTGGGTTTGCCTTGTTTTCCTATGCCACCGGTGTATGGCCATTTTCCATGGAACTGGCGGGGGCTAGACTAACCATGAATCAGGATGGCACGTTGCAACTATCGGTCGGGGCGGCTGAAATCGGCCAAGGATCGGACACGGTGTTTTCCCAGATGGCGGCTGAAGTTATGGGTGTGCCTTATGAGATGGTGAACGTGGTGCGGGGAACAGATACGGACATCCACCCCTATGACCCGGGCGCCTATGCTTCAAGACAGTCGTATGTGGCAGGGCAGGCGGTTCGCCAGGCGGCGGAAAGCGTACGGGATCAGGTATGTGCGCGGGCGGCCAAAAAATATGATATTGAACCCAGTGATGTTGAGATTAAAGACGCCAAGATATATCGCACAAGCGCCGGACGGTTGCTGTGCACGTTAGAAGAACTGGCGCTGGAAACCTATTATGCCAAGGATGAATCATCAACCATCTCCAGCGAAAAAAGCGCCAATGTGAAGAGCAATGCACTGGCCTTTGGGGTATGTGTGACCGAAGTGGAAGTGGACGTAAAAACAGGCAAAGTGAATGTTCTTAAAATTTGCAACATTCATGATAGTGGGACGATTATCAACCCCATCTTGGCTTCCGGTCAGGTGGAAGGCGGCATGAGCATGAGTTGTGGCATGGCGCTCTCCGAGGTATTAAAATATAATCCCAAAACCGGGCAGATGCTGACGGATAATCTTTTGGACTACAAATTGCCAACAGTTTTGGATAGTCCAAATTTTGATGTGGATTTTGTGGAACCGTATGATGAAACCGGGCCCTTTGGCAACAAAGCCTTGGGTGAACCACCAGCAGTACCGCCGGCAGCGGCCATAAGAAACGCCATCAAGCACGCAACCGGTGTTCGTTTGTACGATACACCCATGAACCCGCAGAGTTTGTTTGAAGCGTTTAGAGAAGCGGGATTGAATTAGAGGAGAACAAGACGGCATGTTTGATATTGATAAATATTACGAAGCCAAAACGCTGGAGGATGCGCTTTTATACCTAAAAGCCAACCCAGACGCCAAGGTGATTGCAGGCGGAACCGATGTGCTTTTGCGCATCCGTGAAGGAAAGCTGGCGGAGGCGCATCTGATGGGTATCAGTTTTATTGATGCGCTTAAAGGTGTTTCGATTGATAAAAAGGGCGATTTGCATATCGGCCCCATGATGACTTTTACGGCGATTGAAGAAAACGAGACGATCTTAAAGTATATTCCGATTTTGGCCGAAGCGGTGGGTTCCATCGGCGGTCCGCAGATTCGAAATGTGGCCACGGTAGGCGGCAATGTCTGCAACGGAGCGACCAGCGCGGATAGTGCATCTTCGCTGTTTTGCTTAAACGCCATGCTAAAAATCCAGACAGCGGATGAAACCAAGATGGTACCGATCACCGAATTCTATCTTGGACCCGGCAGAGTGATTTTGGAGCCGGGTGAGATGCTGACCGATATTATCATTGAGAAAAAAGACTATGATGGATATGTCGGAACCTATAAGAAATTTGCCCAGCGCGGCGCGATGGATATCGCGACCATTGGATGTGCGGTGGTCTTAAAGCACGACGGTAAAATGATAGAAGATATTCGCATTGGATGCGGCGTGGCCGCACCCACACCCATTCGCTGTACCGACGCTGAGAACATCGGGCGGGGCATGGCGATATCAGAGCAGAATATTGACGCGATGGCTAAGGCGACCATATCTAACATTCGCGCAAGGGATTCCTGGCGGGGATCAAAGACGTTCCGCGAACATTTGGTGTACGAGCTGACCAAACGTGGCACGAAAAAACTGGTTGGACTACCCGAAGAGGAGTAATGATATAAATGGAACAGACGATTACTTTTACCATTAATGATGAAGAAAGAACCATGAATATAAAACCCGGACAATCCCTGTTGGAATTGATTCGCGAGGATTTGGGCTTGACCGGCGCAAAGCAGGGATGCGGCGTGGGTGAATGCGGCGCATGCGCGGTTTTGGTGGATGGACAAGCGATTGATTCTTGTATCTATCTGGCGGCGTGGGCGGACGGCAAGAATATCGTGACCATTGAAGGGCTTTCCAAGAATGGCGAGCTGACCAATATGCAAAAAGCCTTTGTGGAAGGCGGTGCGGTTCAGTGTGGATTCTGCACACCGGGCATTATCATGACCGCCACCGAGATGGAAGCGCAAGACAAAAATTATACCGAAGCGGACATCAAGCGTGCGCTTTCTGGGCATCTTTGTCGATGCACAGGATATACCAAAATTGTGGAAGCAACCCAAAAGGGGTTGGAAGACGCAGGTAAATGCAGTTGTGGACATGACAAAAAAGAAGTATAATGGAAATATATTTTAGAATATCGATGCAATAATTAAACAGGAGGAAAATTTAATGGCAGCAAAATTTGAAGTGTATAAGGACAAAAAAGGCGAATACAGATTTCGCTTGAAGGCAGCAAACGGACAGGTGATTGCAACGGGTGAAGGTTACTCCTCTAAGGACGGTTGCATGAACGGAATCGATTCGGTCAAGAAAAATGCGCCGGTGGCCGAAGTTGTCGAAGTAGAAAAATAAATTTTTTAAAGAACATCTGCACCGGAGCTTAAACCCTTCGGTGTTTTTTATAGAAAAACATGATACGCAGGAGATCAATGATGCTGATTACAGGCGGAAAAGTATATACGAAAAACGGGTTTAGGATGCTGGATATTCTGGTGAAGGACGGTAAGATAGAAAAGCTGGCCACAAAAATAAAAGCACCAGAAGCTTCCTCTGTTTTTGATGCAAAAGGAAAAACCATTTTGCCCGGCGCCATTGATGTGCATACCCATTTTGACTTGGATGTCGGGTTTGCCAAAGCCAATGATGATTATTATACAGGCACGGTGGCCGCGGCCTGTGGTGGCACCACCACCATTGTTGACCATCCGGGGTTTGGGCCGGAAGGGTGCGGCCTTAATCACCAGATTGCGCTATACCACACGCTTGCCCAAGACAAAGCGGTCATTGACTATAGCTTCCACGGCGTGATGCAACGCATGGGTGATGATATGCTGGATGACCTTGAAAAACTAAAAGCGCAGGGCATTACCAGTATTAAGGTGTATATGACCTATGCCGGACGACTGAGCGATGAAGAGATTTTGCGCGTTTTAAAAAAGACGAAAGAACAGGGCATGCTGGTGACCGTGCACTGCGAAAACAATGATGTGGTCGAGCAACTAAAAGCCGAGTTTGTCCGCCAAGGAAAGACTGGACCAGAGTATCACCCCAAAAGTAGACCCCCTTTGGCAGAAGCCGAGGCGATCAATCGTGTGCTGACTTTGGGACGCATGGCGGGCGATGCACCGTTATACTTGGTGCATGTTTCGGCGGGGATTAGTTTGGAGTACATCGACTTTTTTCGGCGAAGAGGCTACCAAAACTTTTTTGTGGAAAGTTGTCCGCAGTATCTGTTTTTGGATGATGCGTTATATAAAAAGCCGGATGGGCTGAAATATATCTTGTCTCCCCCGCTTCGCGCCAAAGAGAACCAAAAGCTTTTGATGCAGGCGTTGAAACTGGGCGAGATCAATACCTTGGGCACCGACCACTGTCCGTTTAATTATGCGCAGGACAAGCAGATGGGCAAAGACGATTTCACCAAGTGCCCCAACGGCATGCCTGGCGTGGAGACAAGATATCCGCTTTTGATCAGTCAAGCCTTAGAAGGCAAAATTTCGTTTGATACGGTGATTAAGACTTGCGCCGAAAACCCAGCCAAACTGTTTGGGCTATATCCGAAAAAAGGGCATATTGCCGTCGGAGCAGATGCCGACCTGATTGTTTTGGATGAAAAAGGAAAGGGTAAAATTACGCAGAAAAATCTGCACGAAAATTGTGATTACACACCTTTTGAAGGCATCAAGACGCGCGGAAGAATTGAAGCTGTTTTCTCTCGCGGAGAAAAAATCGTTGAGAATAATGATTTTGTTGGGGAAAAAGGAAGAGGGAAATTCATCTCCAGAAAGACATATCAGCCGCTTTAGTATTGCCAATTAATGCTGAACGCATAGCTTAACCTAATG
>JBFLKV010000035.1:0-2913 GCA_040883365.1 Eubacteriales bacterium | reverse complement strand
TCTCGCACGCGTGTGACATGCACCAAAGGAATCTGGAAACCAAGACCAGGCGCGATAAAGCCGGAATACCTTCCAAACGTTTCTCGAATGGCTCGTTCATACTGCTTAATTACAAAAATAAAACCCAATATCACTCTCATAGGTAAAAACCCTCCTTATATTAGAATTATAGATTTATAATGAATTGAAGTCAATTATTGTTTAATGTGCTAGCGATATTATATACGAATTAAATAAAGGCAAACTTGTCTTGTAATGAGTGGATGATATAATAGCGATATCGTGTTAAATATACGAAGAAAATATTTTTTAGGAGGCGCATTATGCAATATGTTGTTTTACAAGCTGTTCTTAAAGAAAAATTTATTGGTACGGGTTCAAACAATTTGACGCAATTGGAAAGCTTGATCAATAATCAGGCCGCAAAGGGATATCGGCTGCACACCATTTCTACGGCTTCGTCCGGAAGCAAAGGCATGATGGGTGGGGACCGGATTCAAGCGACCATGGTTTTCGAGAAGATATAACATGTTGCCCACTGAAGCCATCGGATGTTGCGGTGCGTATTGCGGGTCCTGCCGGGCTTATCGGGACAAAACATGCAAAGGGTGTAAGCTGGGATATGCAGACGGAACGCGTGATCTAAAAAAAGCGAAGTGCAAAATAAAGCGATGCTGTGTCGGCAAAGGCTATATTTCCTGTGCAGATTGTTTGGCGTATGATCGTTGTGAAACCATTCAACGTTTCCATCAACATGAAGGATACAAATACGGTAAGTATAGAAAGGCAATTGCCTTGATTAAGGCAAAGGGCTATGACGAGTACTTAAAAATCGCAAAAAAGTGGACGCATGCATATGGCAAATTTGAATAGATATTAAAAAAAGCGGAATATCCGCTTTTTTGTTTTATTCATCATACCCGTTCGGGTTGTTTTTTTGCCAGCGCCATGCATCTCGGCACATGGTCTCCATATCGCGCGAAGTTTTCCAGTTCAGTTCAGTATTCGCCTTTTTAGCATCGGCATAGCAGGTTGCGATATCGCCCGGTCTACGCTGTAGAATTTTGTAAGGAATCTTAACATCATTGGCTTTTTCAAAGGCTTTAACGACATCCAGAACGGAATAGCCGATCCCTGTCCCAAGATTATAGGGGATTGCGCCATTGATTTGTGACAGTTTCTCGAGGGCTTTTAAGTGACCCAAAGCCAGATCAACGACGTGGATATAATCGCGCACGCCGGTACCGTCTGGCGTATTATAATCATCCCCGAAAACGCCCAGTTCTTTTCGCTTTCCCACCGCCACTTGTGTGATGTAAGGCATCAGATTATTAGGGATTCCGCTTGGGTTTTCGCCGATGGTCCCGCTCTCATGTGCGCCGATAGGGTTAAAGTAGCGCAAAATGGCGATTGACCAATCATTATCCGAAACAGCTAAATCTCGCAAGATTTGCTCAATCATCAGCTTGGTCCAGCCATAGGGGTTGGTTGCTGAAAGCGGCAAATCCTCGGTTAAGGGCGATTCGTTATTCATGCCGTAAACCGTCGCCGAAGAGGAGAAGACCAAACGCTTGATATCGTGTTTTTTCATCGCTTCTAATAGCATCAGTGTGCCGGTAATGTTGTTATGATAATAGGAAAGCGGGATGCTGACCGACTCTCCAACGGCTTTTAGCCCGGCAAAATGGATGACCGAATCGATGTCATGCTCTGAAAACAGCTGATCCAACAAATCGAGATTTAGCAAATCACCTTCAACAAAGGTTGGCATTTTACCCGTAATGGCTTTAATCCGATCAAGCACACGTCGGTCCGAGTTGGAAAGGTTATCTAAAATGATGACATGATAACCACTGTTTAGAAGCTCTACACATGTATGAGATCCGATATATCCTGTACCGCCGGTAACTAATATATTTTTCATGTTTTCCTCTTTCTATTTTGGTGCTATTAAAATTATTATATGACATAATCTGATGTTTAACAAGACGCTTTGCTATTAACGAATAAGTCACCGTTTGTTCGCTGGCGTCGTTGTCGGGATGATGGTATAATCTTATAAAAGTTTTAAATTTGCACAAAAGTGAGGAATTTGTCACATATGAAAAAAAGATTCAAGCCGGACCGTCAGGAAGTCGGGTTTATTGTTTTTTTACTGGTTTTATCAATGGTGCTTTATAGTTTGCACTATGCTTTGTTTCACGACCTGCATCATATTGAACTATTTGCATTGGAAGACCTGGCATTTGTACCTATCGAGGTTTTGCTGGTCTCTTTGATTTTGCACCGCGTGTTGGAAGCCAATGAGCGCAGAAAGAAGTTATCAAAACTATATATGGTCATTGAGACCTTCTTTTCCATGCTGGGCAGCGATCTTTTGCGGTTTTTTGCAACCAATGACAAGAACCTTGGCCGTATTCAAAAGGATTTAAACGCCAAAGAGAACTGGGATGAGCAGGACATCAAGCGATTGATGAATGTAAAAAAAGAGTATCGTCCTAAAATCGTTTTTGATGTTGAAAACATGAGGGTAATTGACAAGATGCTTCAGAACAATCGGATGCATATGGTGCGTATGCTTGAAAACCCAGCGCTTTTGGAGCACGAAACATTTACCGAGCTTTTGATGGCTGTATTTCATTTGGCTGAGGAGTTAAAACTGCGTGAAGATTTATCCAAGCTACCTAAAGCGGATCAGAACCATATTGTAGAAGATGCAAAACGGGCATATATCTTGCTCGGAATTGAATGGGTGGATTATATTTCGCATATGAAAAGCCATTACCCCTATCTGTATAGTTTAGCGATTCGGGTTAATCCATTTGTAGAGAAATGCGATGTCATGATTAAAGATGAGAATTAGAGGTTAATGATGGAAAACATGTTGATAACGGTTTTGGTGTTATTGGGCGT